>JANXCJ010000134.1 GCA_025060275.1 Bacteroidia bacterium
CATATGCCTTCCCATTTACACCTACTGCGATACCATATCCTTTATCATCCGAAGTACCCCCCAAATAGGTAGAGTATAGCAGGTCATTTGTCCCATTATTAGCAGGATTTAGCTTGAGTACAAACGCATCTATTGTACCCCTGCGGCTGCCTCCTGTGGGCAGAGGATTTACCACAGGAAAATTAGAAGACCATGTTTCACCCGTCACATAGATCGCGCCCGTAGCATCTACGGCTATAGCATAGGATTTGTCTATATTACTTCCACCTATGTAGGTGCCATACAATAAAGAGTTACCATCAGGATTGAGTTTGAGTATAAATCCATCTGCACTACCCGCAGGACCGGGTTTCGTAGGTCCATAAGACCCAGGGCTTACAGGAAAGTCTGTAGAGTTAGTCTCCCCAGTGAGGCATAACTCTCCATTTCGTGTAATAGCTAAAGCATAAACATGATCAGTAAGTCCTCCACCAATAAAGGTGCTGTATAAGAGATTTCCATTAGCTGTATCTATCAAGCTCAAGAAACCATCCGTACCAGCCGGCGAAGTGTCATAAGCTCCAGAGGTAGTGGGAAACGAAGGAGAAAGGGTAGTACCTACAGCAACGAGCTTTCCTTGGGGGCTTATAGCTATGTCATTTACCTGGTCTGCTGCAGACCCACCTAACATACGGCTCCATATATAAGGGTCTATAATAAGAGGATATCGCCGATCGTATGTACCCAACTTGAGGCGAATCTCACTACCTAAATTCATCCATTCAACCGATACTGCCTGTCGCTTCCCTTCTATTTCTTGATAAGCCCGTAGATCACATATTTCTACTTGCCCCAGGCGCGTGCCTATTAGAAGCTTGGTATTTTGCACCTGTATACTTTCACCCCCCTCTATGCGCAGCCTGATAACAGACGGATCCCCATAGGGAGAAATCACATAGTCATATCGCAGCCGCCCCTCCTCAAAATACCATCGCTGCATCACACCAGAATAGAGGTTATGCAGCCGTATCTCCTCATATAAAGGCACACCCGAAGTCCAGCGACGATTATCCTGACCTTTAATGTAGTTGTAAAAAGTATTTAGACGCCTAAGCCCCTCTGCCTCTATCTCGCGAGATACACCCACGTGAACGACCCGGATCACATGTCCACGCCGCCCATATAACTCCTGAGCATCTCTATCCAGCTCAGTTAGGCAAGAGGTAGAACTCAGCTGTACAAGCTCGTAGAAATCATATACTACGCCTTCTCGTGTGAGCCAGGCTACCAACCCAGGTTGATGATGCATGTATAGCACCTCAGAAGACCACTGTCCCCGATTCTCTATAAAGAATCGCTGAGGGGTCGCATAGAATAACTTTTCTAACTTCGCTTGAACTTCTGCATAAAAAATGCTGCATAGCAGCAATCCATACTTAATGCGCAGCTTGAACATACTTAGACAAAATTATGAGATTATTTTTTTCCTCAAATTACTCCCCACTGGACTGATTTGGTATGTGGAGGGATTTATACCCCCTTATCATTTCAGAGTCTCTTGCCGAGCGGTTTGCATCTCCATCTATAATTCATGCCTGCAGCCCCCTCAGAGAATAATTGTAATCCCTAACTTCCTCAAATAAAGACAGGAATCATATCTCGTTATAACAAATTGGGGTGTACTCTGAGTTATATCTCTAATTTGCTATTCAGTTATATTACACATTCTAAGAAGGCGACTGTTTTTATGTATTAATTTCATCATAGGGGCAGAGCAAACTGCTCTTTAGCCCACTCCGTATCAGCTCCGAGGGAGGGGGCAGGAGCAGAGGATAAACCCTGGCTGAAGGTCAGAAAGTCCCCTTGCCAGACTCCCTTAGCCCAGGTTTCTGAGATAGCCTCCTGAAAAGTTAGCACGGGACTCACACAGAACTGATTGCCCTCCAGAGCTTCTCGCCACTCCTGCCAGGAACGCTGACGGAAAATATTCTCCAGCTCCCTATGAGGATAAGGGTCACCTACACTCCATCCGTATGGCAAAAGATCCTCTCGTCCCAGAAACTCACAGAATTCCTTCCAGAATTTTTCTTCTAACGACGCTACGGCTATGTAGCGATTATCCCGGGTGGCATAGACCCGATAAGAGGGCATCACACCAGAGAAAAGGTCCTGAGAAGGCAGAGGAGGGTTGCCCCCAGAGGCTCTGTGTAGATGAGCGGATATCAAGCTCCAGCGAAGCATCTCCTCTCGTATGGCTAAGTGTATATAGCTACCCTTTCCAGTTTGGGTTCGCTGGTAAAGGGCCACAAGCAATCTAATGAGTGCTGTAGCCGTACCCCCTAAAATATCCCCAAATAAAAAAGCGGGTATGATAGGCGGTCCATCGGGAGAGAGCCGAAGTCGGTCTAATACCCCACTCTCTGCCAAAAAATTGAGATCATGTCCAGGTCTTCCATCGCTATAGCCTTCTATATTCACACTGATTAGGCGGGGAAACTTACGAGCAAGGTAATCTGGCTCCAATCCTAGCTCATGCTGAGTTTCTTTGCGGTAATTCATTATTACTATATCTACCTGTGGCAAAAAAGCCTCCAAAACAGGCAGGAGCACTTCGGGCTGAACAGCTACACTGCGCTTACCCCGATTGATTAGTTCAAATAAGTCAGTGCCTCGTAAGTAATCCCCCTTAGGAAGGACTTCCAATTTGATCACTGTCGCCCCAAAGTCTCTGAGGACTACTCCAGCCAAAGGCCCCGGTAGAAGCCGAGCTAACTCTAATACTATTAATCCTTCAAGCGGCATGACGATAATGAATAAAGCTCCTCTCTACTACAGTACCTAATACGTACCCTATAGCACTCACCCCGAATCCATACCAGAGGGGCAGAATGGCTGTAGTAGCATATTTGGCTAAGTAGTAAGCTATTAGGCCTCCCACCATACTGAGAATTGCTCCCAAGCTACTTCGCCAGCGAGGTGCATGAAGTCCCACCACCATAGGCCAGAAAAGCGTTACCAAACTGAAAATAGAGGATTCCGCAACTAAGTCGTATATATTCTGTTCGTATAATGTCATAAAGTAGCACACCAGAGCCACAATCATTACGCATACACGGGCTTTCCATAGTTCGGAGAACCTGGGCCATCGAGCCAAAACATTCTCAGAGAAAAGGGCTGCGGGCGCTAGGATACCTCCACTTGCAGAGCTCATGATGGCTGAGACCAGTGCACCCCAGAAAAAAAGCTGCACCCATCCCGGCAAATATCCCTCCACTAAACGAAGGATTGGAGAGACATCGCTTACCCCCTCAATCCACTCAGGATGGTAAAGCCTTACAAATATCCCTGCAATTAGGGGTAAAAGCCCTACACTAAGATAGAGAAGCGCTGAGCCAATACCCGCCCGTACAGCAACCCCCTCACTGCGAGCTGAAACTACCCGCTGATACATATCCTGCTGCGGTAGAGACCCTAGACCTATAATCATCCAGGCTCCCAGATACTCTAGCCAATCATAGCCTTCTGCTTTAGGGAAGAAACTTAGAAATCCCTCGGGTAGTTTATTCACACTATGCCACCAGCCATTTGGCAAAAAAAGCACTAAGAGAAACATGCCTGCTATTATCACTACATTCTGGGCTAAATCAACAGCTGCCACAGACCACATTCCCCCCCAAATGGTATACGACAAGATGAGGAGAGTAGCTATAGCCGTACTAATCGGCAGTGCCCACCCCGAAAAATGAGCTATCACCTGTCCTAACGCCACTAACTGAGCCGCTATCCACCCGAAATAAGATATAATCATAAGAGGGGTGGCTATTCGCTCAGTCCATTTTCCAAAGCACATAGCATAAAAGTCTCCGAAGGTTCTCACAGGCAAGCGATAAAAGGGCTTTGCCAGCCAAACCCCTACTAAAAATAAGCACAGCGCACTTCCGAAAGGGTCTTCTATCACAGCAAGAAGCCCTTCCCGTGCCATCGTCTCAGAAGCTCCTAAAATCGTCTCAGACCCAAACCAGGTAGAAAATAGCAGAGAAAGAGACCATAATAAAGGAAGCCTACGACCTGCCACAAGAAAGTCTTGACTATTCTTCACACGACGGGCTGCCCATAATCCTACTCCTATGGAAGCTAATACATATAAGATCACCCCAAGCCCCATCATCGGAAAAATGCTCGCATGCTCTCTCCAATGTAAGCTAGCTGGTCCTCGCTTAGAAAAGGATGCATGGGAAGGGATAGTACTTCCTGGGCCAAACGCTCAGCATTCGGAAAGCTCCCAACTGGATATGCAGAGTCTTGATAAGCAGGTTGTAAGGGAAGTGGCTTAGGGTAATATATCATTGTCGGGATACCCTTTTCTTGCAAATATGCCCTTAGAGCATCTCTTCTCCCATCTAACACCCTTACAGTATATTGATGAAAAATATGGCTACTCCATGACACTCTCACAGGCACTTGAATAGCCTCAATGTCTCCAAGGTATGCATCATATACCTCTGCTGCTGCTCTTCGCCGAGCGTTGAAGTCATCCAAGTAAGGTAGCTTTAGGCGTAGAATAGCCGCTTGAAGCGTATCTAAACGAGAATTGATTCCTACCTCTAAAAACTCATATAGACTATCCTGTCCATGGTTAGCAATCCTTGCTATCCGGTGAGCAAGCTCCTTATGGTGAGTGAATATCGCCCCACCATCTCCATAACATCCCAAGTTTTTAGAGGGGAAAAACGAAGTACAGCCTATGTCTCCTATTGTCCCTACCTTTTGCCTGCGTCCATCTGGATAGATATACTCTGCTCCTAATGCCTGTGCAGCATCCTCAATTACTGAAATCCCCTTTTCCCGAGCAAATTCCATAACCTCCTGCATAGGTGCTGCCTGCCCAAAAAGATGTACAGGAACAATTGCTTTTACCTTAGGACTCCAGCTCTCCTCCAGCTTCTCAGGAAGGAGATTAAAGTGCTCTAAGGAAACATCTATCCAGCGCACCTGTAGGCGAAGTAGCGCTACTACTTCTGCGGTTGACACATAAGTAAAAGCAGGCACTATCACTTCATCCCCCGGCGCTAAATTCAAAGCCATTAGCGCAAGTTGAAGGGCATCTGTCCCATTCGCACAGGGAATCACATGAATGCTCCCTAAATACTTTCCTAACTCCTCCGCAAAGAGACTCACCTCAGGACCCCTGATGAATTGGCTATGGGAGAGAACCTCTTGTATAGCTGTCTCTAAACGAGGGCCCAAAAAGCGCCGCTCCAGCTCCAAATCTAACATTCGTACAGCTCTCATAGGGTCCAGTAAGCTATATCCCCCTTCTTTCCAAACTTACCCCGAAAAATGCCTTTGACATCCACCACCAGGCCTCCCGGCTTAAGCCACTTCTGGAAG
>JANXCJ010000135.1 GCA_025060275.1 Bacteroidia bacterium
CTCATCTATAGCTTTTTGTAATTTTTCTATGATTGGCTGTAAAAGCTCGGCTTTCTTCTTGAGGTAATTTTGCTCTGACTCTTCCTGAAAACGCTTTATTTCCTCATCTAGACGCAGAATCTCTTTACGTTTCTCTTCTTCCTGAGCAGGAGTGAGCTTACCTTGCTGCTTGAGCTCAGTATATTCTTCCACCTTTGTTTGAAGGTAGCTTTGCTTTATGTTGAGCTGCTCCAAGATTTTACGCTCATAGGTACGCAGTTGCTGCTCTACCTGTTGAGCTTCTGGCAAATAGCTTAGGACTAGCTCTATGTTTGTGTAACCGATGCGTAAAGGTTTAGAAGAGGGCTGAGCTGGGGAAACCTGCGGCTGGGTGCAGGAGACAAGGACTAATAGCCCCATTAAACGCATGTTTGTCTGCATGGCTCAAAGGTAGGGCTATCTGGGGATAAAAAATAAAGAGCTGCAAAAGTAGCCCTCCTTTCACTTTGAAAAAGCTGGAACAGCTACCTAAGAGATTTCAGAGAGATACTTCTCAAGCCTGTTGAGCTCGCAGTGCTCTCGGAACTTCCACCCGCGCAATTGCCGTATCAGGAGAGGCTAAGATTTGAAGTCCTGGTAGTTGAACATTCCCCACTATGAGAGTCTTGCCTAATTTCAGGGCAGAGATGTCTATAACAAGGGACTCGGGAAGGTCCTTTACTTTACCTCGCACTTTGAGGCGTCTTGCAAGGGGTACGAGCTTACCTCCCATTTGGACCCCCTCCGCTATGCCAGTTAGCTTCACAGGTAAAGCTATGCTTATTTCATCCTCTGGTTCACAGGCCATGAAATCTAAGTGCAATACCACATCATAAACAGGATGTAGTTGATACTCACGTAAGATCGCATTGTAGGTCTTCGTGAGGAGGTGGAGTTCAAAAAGATATACATGCGGGGTGAAAACTATTTTCTGCGCTTCACTCTGAGGGATAGAGAAGGTCTCGGAGAGAGAGTTTTTGCCGTAGAGGGCACAGGGTACCTTTCCCATTCGGCGTAAGCGTCTTGCTTCAGGAGTGCCGTTAGCTTGCCGGGGCTCACCCTTCAGAGAATACACTCGCATAGCGCACCCGGGAGGACTCGAACCCCCAACCGCCAGATCCGAAGTCTGGTGCTCTATCCAATTGAGCTACGGGTGCAGGGGGGCAAAGATACACAAAATCCATTCCCCTATCTTTGCCTCAGTGTCTCAGCAGAGCTGGATAGGAATATTTCTGATTACGCTTCTCATGTTTTTGTGGGTTTTATGGATAGGCTACACATCTATGCCTTCTGCCACCTCTGACACCCCCCCTAAGACACAGGACACAACCCATTCACGTCTCCCCTTATCTCGCTCTGGCATACTTGTACAGCCAAATAGCCCTCTTGACTCTGCTGCGAGGGTCGCTCGTTATGGACCTTATGCCCCTTACACACTTGGGAAAGACTCTCTATTCACTGTGGAAACAGCTGTAGCCAAATGGACCTTCGGTACGCGGGGAGCCCGTCTGCATAAGCAAGAGCTCAAGCTTTTTTCTACTCCCAAGGGTACACCTGTAACTCTATGGGATAGCACCCAAAGAGAGTCCTTCACCTTTGCGGAAGGCAGGAATATCCTCTCCTCTGAAGAATTATTTTTTACCCTCATACACGCACCTGATAAGCCTCTGATCCACCTATCAGACAGTGTGGTTTTCCGAGTTTCCTTTTCTCCAGATACCTTTTTACAAGTCACGTATCGGCTACATCCCTCAGTGTATAGAATAGAGCGAGAGATAAAATTTCAAGGCTTAGCAGGGCGCCTTCGCAACCCCTATCTCCTTCATACTATCACCTATCACACACCCCAGACGGAGAGCTCTACCGAATTGGTGAAGCCCTATTGCGCTTTATACTACCGCCAAGCAGATGAGGTAGAAATGATCAGCCCTGATGAAGAAGAATCCATCCAGAAGGCTCTTCAAGGAAGAATCCGCTGGGTCTCTGCCAAAGGACAGTTTTTCTGTGCCCTTTTTCAGGGGGAGCAAGCCTTCTCTGCTGCTAATCTAACCGCCTTTCCCTTCACAAACCTGCCTGCTTATCAAGTCCAACTGCAACTTCCCCTCACAGGAGAAGTAGCCCGCGAAACTTGGTATCTAGGTCCTACAAGGTACACTCTTCTGCGTTCGTATGATGAAATGTACGAAAGGCAACTTGAACTGGGATGGGGATTCATCCGATATATCAACACAGCTTTTATAATTCCCTGCTTTGCCCTCTTGGAAAAGTTCATAGACTCCTACGGTATTATCATTTCTATTCTCGCTATTCTTGTCAAGATCGTTCTCTCTCCTCTCACTTGGCGAAGCTACCTCTTAGGCGTGCGCATGCAAGTAGTAAATGAGCTTCCAGAGGTCAAGGCTCTAGAAGAGAAGTACAAAGACCAACCCGACAAGCTAATGCTGGAGAAAAGCCTGCTATACCGCCAATTAGGCATAAATCCCCTAAGTGGCTGTGTTCCTCTTCTTTTACAAATCCCCATATTTTTTGCGATGACGAGCTTTTTCCCTAACGCTTTTGAGCTAAGGCAGCAGCGCTTCCTATGGGCGAATGATCTTTCTTCATATGATGCCCTCATCAAGTGGGGATTGGAAATCCCTCTAATAGGGGACCATATTAGTCTATTTGCGCTCTTGACTACACTCTCTATGGTAGCATATGCACATTTCACCCAGCAAAACCAAACTACGGCTTACCCCGCACTCAAATGGCTTCCTTACCTCACGCCTTTTATTTTCTTCCTCTTTCTGAATGAATATTCAGCTGCTCTTAGCTGGTACTACTTCGTCCTCAATATGCTGACTATTGTACAGATAGGTGTAATGAAGCGATTTACGAACAAAGAGAAACTCATTCAAAAACTGCGTGAAATTCAAAGGCGAAAACCCAATAAGGCTGCCTTAGCCCAGCAGCGTGAGCGTCTAAGAAAATGGTTCAAAAAGTAATTCTTTTCCTCTTACTCATAAACCTTGATAAGGCCCAACCTTCTACTTCTAAGGAGTCCTATTACAAAAAAGCACAGATGCATACAAAGGAGCGCGCCTGGGATAGTGCTTTGTCTCTGTGGCGCATGCTCCTCATAATTGAACGAGATTCCGTGGCTAAAGCACTAATCTATCATCAGTTGGGGTACATAGCTCTTCATCGTGGTGATAGTGCGGATGCCTTAAGCCTGTGGGAGAATGCTTTACGCTTTCATCCTACTTACCTCTCGGCTGCTCTAAACTATCAATGGCTACGCCTTCGCTACCGACCTCCAGCCACTCCCACTATGACCTTGCGCAAGTATTATGACAACTTTCCTCCGCCCTCAGAAAAAGCTCCGCCTCACCTCGGAGGAAAGGGAGCTATAGTTTTGGAGGTTCCACGTTGGCTCTCTGTAGTCCGTATGAAAGAATAGTTTACCTTTGCTACATGCGCCGTTTTATAAGCCTACTGGGTGCCTTTCTCTTCCTTTCCCTTCAGTGGCACCCCCTTCCCTCTCAACTTCGCCAATCTGAGGCATTTTTCCCATGGGAGTATGTAGGACCCTCCAACTTGGGGCATACTCTTATAGCAGGCGTAAAAATGGGGAATTCAATCTTTGTAGGTTCGCCTTTTGGAGGACTCTTTCGCTCTACTGATGAAGGGAGAAACTGGGAACTCGTGCGAGGCTTCTGTCTAAATGACAACATGGAGCCGGTTTATCGTACGCTTTCTGTAACAGCTTTAGCAGCAGAAGGCAACTCTCTTTATGTAGGCACAGGTGCTATCCAGCAGTATAATCCAGCAGCTATATCTCTCTCAGCAGTTTCTACCACCAAAGGAGGTGTTGTAGGGGCTTTCGGTCCACCGGGCATGGGGGTATTCGTATCCACAGATGGAGGGAATACTTTCTCAAACCAGAACGCTACGTGGAAGCTCTCCTATCCTGCTATTTCCTACACAAGAGACTATGAGAATGTGGGCATTATCAATGTACAGGGTATAAGCATTTCACAAGGAAGAATAGCTATCCTGACACCCGACACGCTTTTCATTTCTACAGATAACTTGGCTACCCTTCAGGGTACAGGGAGATTAGCTGGAGGCAGAAGGCTACGGAGTGTAGCGTGGGGGGCAGGAAACACCCTCTTTGTTACTACAAATGACTCTCTCTACCGTTCCATAGATGGGGGGCAGACCTTTACACGCTCCACGGAGATTGTGCTTCCTCCTGGAGCCTCGGGTGTCTCTGGTATAGGAGGAGGAAACGTAGTTGTTTGCTCAGCACCCTCTGACCCTTCCATTATCTATCTTGCCTCGGCTAAGTCAAATGGAGAACTGGTAGGTGTTTGGGTGAGTTCAGACAATGGAGAGAATTGGGTTAGGATAGCGAATGCAGAAAATGCTTCTTTTCAAGTGCTGAACGGAATAGGGACTGCAAGCATTGTTTTGAAGGTAGACCCGCAGGACCCTACGCGGATTGTGATAGGTGGAAGCCAGCTATGGGAATTCTCCCCCGCAAGAGGCTGGCAAAGATTCAGCCCCACTAATCTTTCTCTGCAAGAGCTACCCACGGTAATCCGCGACGTCGTATTTTTAGATGGAGGGGAGCTTCTTGTGATAGGTGATGGCTTTCCTGTTCGTCTTACGCGAGGGGGCACACGGATAGAGGATGCTAGCCGTGGAATTCAAGCTACTCGTATACTTTCGTTGGCAGTTTCGCCCCTGGGCGATGTGCATGCCTCCGGCCCTTCACCTATTTTGATAACTTCTCACTATGTAGATGATCCCCCTGGTCTTTTTCGCATAGTTAATTTACTTACGACGGTATTTGATGCCGTGAGAAATCCAGTTGGTAACGTAGGTGTCAGTTCTATTAATCCTGAGGTGGTGTTTTTCTCTTACCAAGATGGCAGGCTGCGTGTGGCAATTGACAGAGGTCAGGGCTACTCTTCCTTTTACGCCGTACCTCATAGAAGCTCGTGGGACACTGCTCTGATACAGCCTGGTAGTACGGGCAGAGAACCTCCTCCTTGGATAGCCCAAGACAGACCTGAGAAGTATGGCCCGCTCTATCCTCCTTTCGCACTACTAGAAAAATATGAAAGCCTAGTAAAGACAAGAGAAGGGAAAAGAAGGGGGACAAGCCATCTCTTTATCGCCACTGGTCAGGGAGTATGGACCATCACTAACCCTATCAGCACTTCCTTAGATAGTATTGCCCACTGGAATCGTGTCAGCCGAAATATCCCCATTGGGATAAATGCCTCCCATACTTACAGTAGTTATGTAAGCCCCTCAAATGCTATTCCAACCGCCTT
>JANXCJ010000136.1 GCA_025060275.1 Bacteroidia bacterium
TAAACAGGTATTCGGCCTTTGCAGGAAGCAAGCATCCACGCCTTGTGGGTCCCACGGACCTGCCCGAGAAAGGGCTACCTCTTGGGTCAAGTATAGACTACCAGTGCCCGTGAATACATGTATCACTATTGGATTATCAAAATCAGCTCCCTCTGGGTCTGTGCAGTCCCTATAGAGCCACAACTCAAACTCATATACTCCCTGCGAAGCATCTTTACAGGTGTAATAAAAGTCTGCCCCTGCAATGTGGCGCGCTGAGCCAAGACTCAAGGCAAGGTAAATAAGAGTTGCTTCTCTCCGGAGGTTCATTTTACAGGAATATATGTAAAACTTTGCATGCCCGCTCTAAGGAACAGGATCATATCCGCACCTACCCCACGGATGACAGCTAAGTAGTCGGCGTAGAGAAAGCCACAGGCCCTTCCGTATCCCGTATTTCTGAAGAGCTTGGACCATGTACTCCGAGCAGGTGGGGGTGTAGCGGCAGGAAGGCGGAAAGTAAGGCGAGAGAAGGGCCTGATATACCCGCACGAGACTAATCAGAAGCCTGCGCATCTTGAATGAAATAAAGAAATAGTTTGCGCATTTCGGATTTTAGGGATGAGAGGATAGGAGGGTACTCACAATTCCACTGCCAGAGAAGCCATGCTTGTCCTTCTTGCCAGAGAGTAGTGAAAAGAGGCTTCTGTAATCTATAGGCTTCTCGCAAAAGCCGCTTAGTTCGGTTACGCCGGACGGATTTGCGTTGCGTTTTTTTTGTTACGGAGAAGGCTACCTGAATAAGAGGTCCATTGATATGGAGAGGGAAATGTATAGCTTTTAGAGATAAGCAGGAAAGTTTGTAGGTTTTCGCCCATGTGCGCAGTATCTTGAATTTCTTTTTACCCCGAAGTCGCTCAGCTCGAGGAAAAGCAAAACTCAATAGGGCTTTCCAGCGATTGTATCACTCACCGTGAGGACATGGCGCCCTTTGGCTCGCCGACGCGCTATAATAGCCCTACCCCACCTCGTACGCATGCGGCGCCTGAATCCATGCGTACGCAGCCGCTTTATCCGACTTGGTTGATAGGTTCGCTTAGGCATGGAACAAAGGTAGAAATTTTTCAAGCAGTAACCCTTAGCTACTTTTGTGGTAAATGCCGAAGCGCATACTCATCACAGGGGCAGCAGGCTTCATCGGCTCTCATTTATGCGACCGCTTCTGGGAAGAGGGCTTTGAAGTGATAGGGATGGATAACCTCTCAACAGGCAGTCTGGAAAATATAGCCCACCTTATAGGAAAAGGACGCTTCACATTCCTTCACTACGATGTAACAAACTTTGTACATGTACCAGGAGAATTGGATTACATCTTACATTTTGCCTCTCCCGCCAGTCCAGCAGATTATTTGCGAATGCCTATACAGACGCTCAAAGTAGGTGCCTTAGGAACACACAAATGCTTAGGATTAGCCCGAGCTAAGAGAGCTACTATCTTATTAGCTTCTACTTCAGAGGTATATGGTGACCCCTTGCAGCACCCCCAAAAAGAGTCTTATTGGGGAAACGTAAATCCTATCGGTGTGAGAGGGGTATATGACGAAGCCAAGCGTTTCATGGAGGCGATGGCTATAGCCTATCACCGTTACCACGGCATACCTGTAAGAATAGCCCGCATCTTCAATACCTATGGTCCTCGGATGCGCTTGGATGATGGAAGAGTCCTCCCCAATTTCATTGGGCAAGCCCTTCGTCATGAGCCCCTTACCGTCTACGGAGATGGAAGCCAAACCCGCAGTTTCTGCTACATAGATGACTTGGTGGAGGGAATTTTTCGCCTCCTGCTCCACACAGACTATCCTTACCCTGTGAACTTAGGCAACCCAGAAGAGGTCTCTATTCTGCAATTTGCTCAGGAAATCCTCACTAAAATCCCAGAGTCCCGCAGCAAGATTGTTTTCTGCCCTCTTCCTGAAGATGATCCACGCGTAAGACAACCTGACATCTCCTTAGCCAAGGAACTTTTGAAATGGGAGCCGCGCATATCCCGTTCAGAAGGACTTGCACGAAGCATATCTTATTTCCGCCAAAAGCTAGGCATAAGATGAGCACACAAAAGCCCTATGTTATCACAGAGCTACCTTTAGCTGATGCTTTTCTACTTCAGCTACCTCGTTATGCAGATGAAAGAGGGTTCTTTGCAGAAATTTTTCGTAATTCCCTTATGAAGGAGCTAGGCCTAGCTGAATTTGTTCAAGATAATTTATCTTTTTCGCATAAGAATGTACTTAGAGGACTCCATTTCCAACACCCCCCCCATGCGCAGGCTAAGTTAGTTACGGTGTTACAGGGCTGGATACAGGATATCTTAGTTGACTTGCGTCCCTCTTCTCCTACTTATAAGCAGTGGTATAGCGTAGATTTGCGAGGGGATAGCTCTCTCTTTTCATGGGTATATGTACCTGTGGGATTTGCTCATGGCTTCTTAGTGCGTTCCGATCAAGCAATCGTATTATACAAGTGCTCAGCATACTATGTACCGGCAGCAGATGGAGGTATACGATGGGATGACCCAGCCTTAGCCATCCGGTGGGCCTTGACAGAAGGAGAGCAACCTATTTTATCCCACAAAGACGCTAACCTGCCTTATCTCTCTGAAATAAGAAATCCTTTTGAGGGATTATGAAGGGAATCATCTTAGCAGGAGGTGCGGGCACTCGTCTGTACCCAATGACTCAGGTAGTTACGAAGCAGCTTCTTCCTATTTATGATAAGCCGATGGTGTATTACCCCCTAAGCACTCTTATGCTGGGAGGCATTCGGGAGATTCTCCTTATCAGCACGCCTCAGGATATCGGACATTTTGAACGCATTCTTGGAGATGGCTCCCATCTGGGACTTTATATTCAATACAAGGTCCAGCCTAAACCCGAAGGAATAGCCCAAGCACTCATCTTAGCAGAAGACTTTCTTGCAGGGGAGGGCTGTGCGCTAATTCTGGGGGATAATCTCTTTTACGGGAGTGGCATGCAGGCATTCTTAGAGTCATGCCGCATCACACAGGGAGCTTTGATTTTTGCCTACCCAGTACACGACCCCCAACGGTATGGGGTGGTAGAATTTGACAAGACAGGTAGAGTACTTAGCTTGGAGGAAAAGCCCGTCCATCCTCGTTCCACTTATGCCGTGCCAGGTCTTTACTTCTACGATGCAAAAGCACCTATATTAGCTCGTCAGCTAAAGCCTTCAGCAAGAGGAGAGTTAGAAATTACAGACCTTAATCGCCTCTATCTAGAGCGGGGGGAATTGCAAGTAAAAGTAATGCCGAGGGGTTTCGCATGGCTTGATACGGGTACCCCCCGAAGCCTTTTAGAGGCTAGCCTTTTTGTAGAGGTCATAGAAGAGCGCCAGGGATTGAAAATAGGGTGTATAGAAGAGATAGCTTTTCGTAAAGGGTTTATCTCCATAGAGCAGCTCACTAAACTGGCAGAGCCTTTAGCTAATGTACCCTATGGGCAGTACCTTCTACGAGTAATCCGAGAAAATAAGGTCTGAAGGTGGGGGGGATACGACACGCCCTTATTGCAGCTTTTTCCACCTCATGGGTATGGATTGTACCTGATAGTGTTTTTTTAGGGGTACCTTTCTGGACCTACAAGAAAGGAGACCTACCCTATCCACAAGGGCCTGAGCTCATAGAATACTTCATTCGTTCAGACACTTCTTGGGCATATCTCCGCTTTTGGGAGGGACCCGGAAAGGTAAAATGGAGCTGGGGCAAGGAGACTCTTTACACCTACGTGGGCGTATATACACTCCCACCTGACTCTCTTATGCCTAAAGCAGATTTCCGAGTGCCCTCTTTCCCCGCCAAGTTTCCCCCTATTTCTCCGGAGAGAACAAACCTCATAAGCGTATTTTTAGCTCTGATTTTAGTAGGGGCTTTGTTTTTACCTTTCATTCTCCGCTACTTTAGGGAAAAACTATACTACCTACTTATACCTATCCGCTGGTATCTATTTCTCTGGCGATGGAAACCTCACATAAACGGAGATTATGAGGCTTTCATACGAGCCTTGGGAACATTCCTAAGACCTTTTCTCTCTTTTCACCCAGGGGCTCTTACTCCTTCAGAAATAGAGGTTCTCCAACTGCCTCCCCCCCTAAAGGAAGCTCTCCGAATTCTCAAACAAAGCGAATATGAAATCGCATTCTTGGGTATTTCCCGTTCGCCGCAAGAGCAGTATAAATACTGGCTTCAAGCATGGCAAAATCTCAAAAAATTTAAACCTCGTAAGGAAAGTATAGAAGCAGCCACATGAGTTTTCACTGGGAAGCCCCTCTATGGTTGGGATTATTACCTATATGGGTTCTAATGGGGTGGCTAGTTACGCGTATTCGCCTATCCAGTAGTCATATAGGTGAAAAAAAGCGTTTAGGCTGGATAAGAGCATATTGGACTTCCTTAGGGGTATGTCTCATGCTGCTGGTGGCTACACTGGGATTAGCAGAACCTATTATTGTATTTCGCCAGCCTTCTCTGCATGAAAAAGCTCTATGGGTTGTATGGGATGTCTCGCAAAGTATGAAGGAAGAAGATGTAAAACCAAATCGTCAGACCTTCGCTCGTGAGATATTTTATAGATTTCTGGATACCCTTTCTCTCAGGAAGGTAGAACTTTCCATTGGGCTAATCGTATTTGCGAGATCCGCCTATGCTGCCTTACCCCCCACAAAGGATAAAGAAGCCTTAAGTTTCATGCTTCGGGAAGTGGGGCGAATGAATCTCGGAGAAGGGACAAATATCGCCGCAGCGTTGAATACTCTTCTTGCCCTCGCAGACGCTGGTCAGGAAGCCCTCTTAGTGAGTGATGGAGCCCACAATATGGCTGATTCACCTCCTTTGGAGGAGTATGCTTCCCTTCTGCGAGAACGAAAAATCCGCCTGCACAGCCTGCTAATAGGCAAAAGAGGTGAGCAGTTTTTTCCGCAGACTCTTCAGCTGCTGAGCCATACAAGTGGAGGCAATTTTTTTGAGAATGCACTACCATGTGCTCTTATACTGGAAGCCCTTCACTATAGGAAAAAGGTCTACAGGCTAAAAGACTTTATCCTTCCAGTTATAATAAGCGTAGGCTTCGTAAGCCTAATAGGGATGAGCATAGGAGGCTGGTTCAACGTGTTAGCTCCCTAAGAGGGAGGCCGATGGCTTTTTCGTAGCTTTGAGAGATGGACAGGAGAGATTTCCTGAAATCTTTGACCGTATTAGCAGGAGTTCCTTTGGAAGCAGTGGCTCACTGGGAGACGCCTGAGCCTCCCCCTCCACCAGACACTGGAGAAGAT
>JANXCJ010000137.1 GCA_025060275.1 Bacteroidia bacterium
GCTATTCATCTCTTCGCTCCCGCATCTTACCTTCTCTGGAATACATAGCCCGCTCTGAAAACCCTTGGTACCTTCGCTTACAAGCAGTACAGTATCTCAAAATTCGTCTCAGCCAGGACCCTGAGATAAAACAACTTCTGCGACGACTCAAGGAAGAGGAGAAACACCCTATTCTACGGGCTACCTATCAGAAGCTCCTATGAGGTATGAGCCTAAGGACATCTACTTTCGCAGGGCTAAAGCTGAAGGGTACGTAGCCCGTTCCGTATATAAGCTCAAAGAAATAGATGCTCGTTATCGTCTGCTTAAGCCGGGTGATTGTGTGATAGACTTAGGGGCAGCGCCGGGTTCGTGGAGTCAGTATGTGGTAGAGAAGTGTGGTAAAGGGGCAGAGGTGTGCGCTATAGACCTTCAGCCGCTGGGGTGGTATTCTCCCCAAGTGCACTTTTATCAATTAGATGTTTTTAGCTCAGAAGTAGAGGCAATACTAAGCCAGAAAAGGTGGAGGGGGGTTCTCTCTGACATGGCGCCTCTCACGACGGGAAGCCGCCCGACAGATCAGGCGAGGTCCGCAGCTCTGGTAGAGAGAAGCCTTGTGTTAGCGGAAAGTTTCCTTTTGCCTGGGGGCTTTTGGGTAGCAAAGCTCTTAGAAGGACCTGAACTGCCTCGCCTACTGAATAAAGCAAAAAAAGTGTTCCGTGAGACCTTCATTTTCCGTCCCCAAAGTACCCGAAAAGGAAGCACGGAGTGCTTTCTTATTGGTAAGGATCGCTACTCATGACTCCATTTTGGTCTCCGCTTCCTCCTGAGACTTCGCTGGGGTTATATATCCATGTGCCTTTTTGCCGGAGGGCTTGCCATTACTGCGATTTTTATTTTACGCCCCGAGCAAGCCTCATGGAGGCTTACGTGGAGGCACTCCAAAGGGAAATTGCTCTCTATAGACCTCTCTTGGACTCGGTATGTATAGGTACAGTTTTCATAGGGGGTGGTACCCCCAGCTGGTTACCAGAATCCCTTTGGGAGAAAGTTTGGAATACCCTTTATTCCCTTCCTACTTTCCAGCCTGAGGAAATTACACTGGAGGCAAACCCAGAAGACATCACTTCTGAGCGCATTGAATGTTGGAAATCGTGGGGTATCAATCGTGTAAGTGTAGGTGTTCAAAGCCTTTCTTCCTCTGTGCTTCAAACGCTGGGTCGTTGGCACATTCCTGAAAGAGCTAAAAAGGCGGTAGAAGTTATTGTAAAGCAGGGGATCCCTTCCTGGAGTGTGGACCTCATTTTCGGTGTGCCAGGGCAGTCTTTGAAGGAATGGGAGGAGGACTTGAACTATTTCGTATCCCTACGAACTCCTCATCTCTCCTTGTATGGACTTACAATAGAGCCTCGTACAGTCCTATTCAAAAAATTACACAAAAAGAGGATTGCACCTGTAGAAGATGAGGAGTATAGAGAAATGTACCTCCTTGCTCATCAGATACTTTCAGCAGCAGGCTATAACTGGTATGAAATCTCTAATTGGGCTCTCTCAGGCTATGAGTGTAAGCATAATTGGCGCTATTGGCTTCGCAAGCCTTATTTAGGTCTTGGTCCTAGTGCCCATAGTTTTGTACCCGAGAAGCGATGGTGGAATAAAAAGCCTATTCAACTCTACATGGAAGCTTTGGATAAAGGGGAGTGGCCCTACGAAAAGGTAGAGAGCCTGACCCGTAAGGACAAGCTAATAGAAACCTGGATAACCCAGTTTCGCACCAGAGTGGGGATATCCTTATCAAAGTTAGAAGTGGAAAAACAGGAAGTAATCACACACCTCACAAAATGGGAAATGCAGAAATGGCTAAGAAGAGAGGATGATACACTAGTCCTAACGCCAGAGGGGGCCTTGATGATGGACTATATGGTTGAGTGTGTTTTGAGATATTTGCCGGACTGAAAAAATTGTAACCCAGAGATAGAGCTGAGAGCTCTTTTTTACTTTTTCAGGGGGGAACTTAGTAAGCAGAGAGTTAGTAAGATGCTGCAATTTTGTAATGAAGCGCCTATCAGAGGAGCTAACTCGGGGCTTCCAAGTGTAACTCCAAAGCGAGAAAAAATCATTTTCTCCTCAATCTCAGGAAGGTTATTTCTGGCCAAATTCCTATGCGGGCTGGAACCCCTACATACCCTACTCCTCTATTTACATAGAGGTACTGTCCTTCCTCATAGTACAACCCTGCCCAGTGCCTGTAAAGCCAAGCAGCGGGACTGACTTTCCACCGTCCCCACTCTATGCCTACCTGTAGTCCGTGTGTATGTCCGCTGAGGGTAAGGGGTATTGGAAATTGTCCCTTTACTTGGAGTTCCCAATGGGTAGGATCATGAGAAAGAAGAATACTAAAAGCTCCTAAAGGCACGCTCTGCCACGCCTTCCGCAAATCTCCATACCTTTGGCTGCGGCGCCATCCGCTCCAATTTCCTACTCCTACCAAAGTCAACTTTTCTCCACTGCTCTCAAGCGTATAAGTAGAATCCTCTAGCAGGTAAAATCTCGCCTCTTTTATAAGATGGTGAAGATGGGCTCTATCCGCTGCTTTTGCTTTCGGGTCAGACCAACGGGCATAGTCCCCATAATCGTGATTCCCTAACACGGCCCACTTACCTAACCGAGCTTCCAGTCTTCGCAGGTCTTCTACAAAGGGTTCTAATTCCCAGCTATAAATATTTACCCAATCTCCTGTGAATACCAGGATATCTGACTGAAGTCTGTTTATCTCTTCCCACACAGGTATGAGAGCCTGCGAGGAAACAAAACTGCCGCTGTGAAGGTCCGAGAACTGCACTATTGTAATCCCATCCCATGCCTTGGGCAGAGAAGCTAATCCTATCTCTACCTCATGCACTCTAAAGCGATAGCGCCCTATCCAGAAACCATACCCAAAGCCAATAGCCGGTAGGGAAATCAAGGCTACTCCCACTGCCTTGATGATCGCCCTCCTTTCCTCAGAGAAGTCTGATGGGTCAGAGGTATTAGCTCGTAAGGTATTACTACCAAAGAGTTTTGCTAAAAGTCTATGGGCTTTTTGCTTTCTTAGCCACTTCCATAGACCTATACTTAGTCCGAAAACTCCTCCAAGTAGCTTTCCTAAGATGGTGGCTATCCAGATCAGAAAGACAATTCCTCCTATTTCCTGGGCTAGTAGGAGAGAGAAACGGCTAGGCGGTTTTTGCATGACAACATAGCCGATTATATATATCATGAGAAGAAGCCCAAAAATTCCCGCCGTACTCCATCCCACCCACCTACGCCACAAGCCTAAACGCTTCAGTCCATAGTACCCTCCTACCTCTGCAAATAGCCAGATACCTAAAATAAATAGCCAGCGAAGGTATCGGTCTGGGTATTCCATCTTCTATGCAAGCCTGCGTAAGAGGTCTTCCCGAAGCATCTCGTATTCCAAAAGAGACAATTTTCCCTCCTGATACTTGTCGTAAAGTAAATCTATTGTCCGAAGTACTTCATCCCGAAGTTCAAGCCATTGCACACTACTCATGTTCAGTCCTGCGCGAAGCTGTATTACCTTCTCTATGGCATCTTCTTTAGGCGCTTGAATGATTAGTTCAATTACCCTCTCCATGAGCTCCGCTGCCAGCGGATTTCCCAGGTGTATCACATGTGTCATCATCCGACCTACCTGACTAATCTCTAAAATAATCTGGTCTTTCGCTCTCTTCACTCCTCTGATGTCTTCCAAGGGATAATAAGCTGCCTTGTCATAGATGTGAGTATCCGTGAAGAGAACTTCGTAACTCCGAAAAATCTTTTCATAATAGTAAAAAGCTACAACATCCGCAGGCGAAGTTACATGAAGGAACCGTACTAAGGTCCTGCCCACCAAAGAGCTGGGTAATTTGGGATGACGGTAGAAGCCCAAAGTAGGATTCTCAGGAAATTTCCGCAGTAGAAGTATGCGGTAGCTTCGCATTCCTCTACAAATCTACGAGGGCTCCGGTAGGACTAACTCTAACTCATCATAGGCAAGAAAAACCTGTCTGGGGAGCATTCTCTGCACTTCTTCATGCTTACCCATAAGGTGGCTTATATGTGTAAGGTAGGCTACTTTAGGCTTTGCTTTTTCTATTACCTTCAAAGCTGCCTCTAAATGAAAATGAGAGATATGGGGCTCTTTCCGCAAGGCATTCAGGACAAGTACATCCGCCCCCTCCATGTGCATCCAGGTTTCTTCGGGAATGCTACTTGCATCTGTGATATACACTAGGCCTCCTATCCGGAAACCCAGCACAGGAAGCTTGTAATGCCACACAGGTAGAGGCAATACCTCTACACCATGCAAGCAGAAAGGTGCCAAAGGCTCAATCTCCCACAAGCTAAGCTGTGGAATCCCCGGATAGGGCGGGCCATCAAAGGCATAAGCATATTCTATACGCAACTGGGAGAGAGTGCGACTGTCTCCGTAGAGAGGTATCCGCTTCTCGTAGAGATAGTTATATGGACGCACATCGTCTAACCCTGCCGTGTGGTCCTTGTGCGCATGTGTAAAAAGAACCGCATCTACCATAGGCAGACGCGCACGCAGGGCTTGCTGCCGAAAATCCGGTCCCGTGTCTATCACCCAAACTTTCCCTCTGACAAACACTGCTAAGGAAGTGCGAAGGCGCTTATCCCGCGGGTCACAAGAAGCGCATACAGGACATCTGCATCCTAATATAGGAACTCCCTGAGAGGTACCAGTGCCTAAAAAGACTACTTTCAAAAACCTAAACGCTCAATAAGATGCTTTTCTTCAGTTGATAAATCAAGTCTATCAGCGAGTGTTTCTGCAATTGCGGCTAGCATGCGAACTCGCCCTACGGGGGGATACATCGTGTTGATAACCACAATCTTATCTTGATATACTCGGCATGCGCCGCCCCGAAAATGCCCTTTCACATACCTGATCGTATAGCCGTTTCTACGAAAAATCCATTCTAACTGGCGTAAAAGCTCGGTAACCTGTGTTTTTTTCACTTTGTGAGAGTCTCTGTGGGTGGATTGTATGAAATGCCGATCCATTCCAGGAGCTCTGAAAGTTGGGCAGGTTCAATAGAAGCAGGGGCTTTTAGCATAAGGTCTGAGCCTGTAGCGGTCTTGGGAAAAGGGATGACATCTCTGAGGCTTTCTCCCCTTGCTAGCAGCATGAGCCATCGGTCTATCCCAAAAGCACAACCTCCATGCGGTGGTGCCCCATATCCTAAGGCTTCTAATAGGAAGCCAAATTTTGCATGAGCCTCTTTCTCCGAGAGTCCTAAT
>JANXCJ010000138.1 GCA_025060275.1 Bacteroidia bacterium
CCTCTCAGTCCCTCTGCCACGCCGAGGATAGACTAAGCAACCTCCGAGTAAGATTGAGGTAGAGAATACCGCTGCGTACTGTGTCCCGGTCCCTTACCCCATATTCCCCCTGAATAAACCGCTAAAGAAGCATGAGCACGCTGATAATCATCCATGCGTGAATTCACCGTAAGCTCTCCCTTCCAGTACATAAGCAGACGCTGCTGCCATATCCGAGCGCGAGGCGCCACTAAGAATAGCATTCCGACTACCCCCAATCCTATCAGCCCTATTCTAATAAAGAGACGAAAAGGCAGCCCTCCTATGTATAGGAAAGCAAGGCTAATAAAAAGTAAAAGCAGTCCATTACTGAGGTTTAGCGGAGCGATCAGCAAAAAAGAGAGAGCAATTCGCCAAAGGAGGGGAACTAATCCGCTCCAGCTCTTAAGCCTCTCAGGAGCTGCAGCCATGCGATAGGCTAATAGCCCCAGCAAGGCAAAACGTGTCAGCTCAGAAGGTTGCAGCGAAATTCCTCCCACATAAATCCAGCGCTGCGCACCTTGCCCCCGAAAAAATACATAGAGTAATAGCCCAATACTACCCCACCATATCCATTCAAAAATGGGACCCCACCTCCTATAATCACTAAGGTGGATAAGATAAGCAAGAAAAAGAGCCATTAGAAATGTAAGTCCATGTTTGACTAGGTAGTACTCAGGCATTTCAGGATGATAACGGAATACTAGTCCCACCGTAGCACTATACACTACTAAAAGCCCCACTAATCCCAATACCACAGCTACGATCCATAAAACTTTGTCCCCCTTCAATACCACTCCCATCTCACAAAAGTATCCCCTCTCAATACTGCCTACATCCCCTTGTGGATACTTGCCCAACTCTAACAGGATAAAGTGGATGTTTTCTGTGGGGGCACGCTAACTTCGCTTAGTGCCTCCTGTATATGTAGTTATTTTAGCCCACGGAGGGCAAGTATGGTTAGAGCGCTTCTTGCCCAGTGTGCTTCATACCAACTACCCTAATTTTACCATCTGGCTCCTTGACAATGCAAGCCAACCTTCATTAGTAGAATGGTCGCAACTTAACTTTCCCACCCTAAGAGTCATCAGATATGAGAAAAATGAAGGCTACGCGGGTGCTTATCAGAGATTCTTCAGTGCTCATGGTAAGGAGGTGCCCTATATAGCCCTCTTAAATAGTGACATAGAAGTTACACCCAGTTGGCTACAACCCTTAATAGACCAAATGGAACGTATCCCACGCTTAGCTGCGATACAGCCCAAGATACTTTCATGGAAAGATAGAGCAGCTTTTGAATATGCAGGTGCTGCGGGGGGATTCCTTGACTCATGGGGTTATCCCATTTGTCGCGGACGCGGAGAAAAAGATAAAGGGCAATACGATAAAGCCTCCAGAATATTCTGGGTCAGCGGAGCAGCATGCGTAATACGAACTGCAGCTATCTGGGAGACCCAAGGGGGACTCCTCTTCAAACCCTATTATTTCATGCATATGGAAGAGATAGACCTTTGCTGGCGATTGCAAAGAGCAGGTTACTGGATAGGTTACGAGCCCAATAGTGTAGTTTATCATGTCGGTGGAGCTTCGCTTGCTTCTCACAACCCACAGAAGGTTTACTTCAATTTTCGTAATAGTCTATACCTCCTGTGGGAGAACCTCAGCGGATGGGAGAAAAAAAGTTTCCTTCTTCGTCGCCTTTTACTAGATGCACCTGCTGCAATATATCTATTATTCAAGGGAGGTTTCCCCCATTTCTGGGCCGTCATAAAAGCCCACCGGGATTTCTTTAGGAGAATTATTCGCGGGACCAGAGAAGCCTCACTCCTACCCAGCCTCCCTTCCACTCCATACAAGTCCCTAGAAGGTGTCGCAAAGGGCAGTTATTACATAGGAACTGTTGAATACCCTTGGCTACCCCTTTCCTAACTCTTTGACTATTCCATGATTAGGAGAGATAGACTCTCAACCCCTTCTTCACCTACTACTTGTAATACATAGACAGCCAAAGGAAGAGACACTTTAAAGACCCTTTGCCTTCCTCTCATATGCTCAAGCAGAACCACATTCCCATGCATATCCATAAGCCGAATTATATAGTCTCCATCCTTAGGGCACTCTACCTCAAAGTATCCAGGGGCAGGATTGGGATAAACTTTAAAGGTAGCACGCTTACTCTTCAGGGATTGAATGACATTTACTCTTATGTAAAGGGTATCCCAATCCTGACAGTAGTTCAGGTATGAATACAGAATAAGTACATACTCTCCTGCCTGTGTAAAGGGATAGGTGAATGTCCTGCCTGTATCACTAGTTATAGGCACACTTTCACCTTGACGATAAAGATGCCAGACTGCTAAAAAGTTAGACACGGAAGAGACAGCAGTAAAGCTCTGCTGAGCATATCCTCTTCCTTCTAAAGTATAAGTACTTCCATTCGGATAGAGATTAGTACCTATGTAGAGATCCGCGTAGGCTACTGGAGTGATTCGGACCATAAGGGTATCCGCTGTGGTGTCTGGGGAACAGTGCCCAGCAGATGGGCTAAATATAGCCCGTACAATAAGCCGATAAGTGCCTGTATCAAGAATAGAGAGATTGAAGGAGTAGGTAGGTGTATTTATGTCAGGTAGTAAAGAGTCGTTGATTTGCCATTGATAAGTCAGTGCAGCGGGTGTAGTAGCATCTATGATGAAAGGCGAAGCACTTTTGCATATCACCGTATCCCGGCCTAAAGTGGGGCGGGGACGAGGCGGCAGGATAGTAAATTCTAAGGTATCACGTGTAGTATCATTGCCACAGGCGGGTATAGAAAATATAGCCTCCACGATCACAACGTGCGTATCTAAAGGAAGACTTCCTAAGGGTAGAGAGTAGATAGCGCCTGTAAAATTCTGCTCAACTCCGTTCAGAAACCACTTGTAACTACTTGCCCCCGGGACAGTAGCATTCAACTGCAGAGAGCCTATAGGCTTGCATAATACTGTATCGGTGCCTAAATCAGGCTTCACAGGGCTGAGGGTTTCCACCCGCACCTCTACTGTATCTGCTGTAGTATCGGGGCATATACTCCCATTAGGGTTTTTGTAAATACTCCGCACAATAAGCGTGTGAGTACCGACCCCCACCTGAGAAGGGTCTAAGGAAAATGAAGAACCCGTGACAGAATTCACCAGCACATTATTCAAAATCCACTGATAGCCTACAGCACCCTGGGAAGTTGAAGAAACATCAAAAAAGTAAGCTGGTGATGAAAGGCATAGTACCATATCTGCACCTAAATCAGGCTTCGGGCGGGGAGAACGATAGGCTATTATTTCTATGCGAAATTCACCAGCATCTATCGCACTGGGTCCTTCTACTACGAGCATATACTGCTCCCCCGCTATGAGAGGCATCGTGTCACCTGAAGGACTCATCCCAAAGCTCTCCCCTGCTATAATCCTAAGTTGAGAGCGAGTAGGAGAAGTGCATGTGGGATCATCATCATTTGAGGAGACCTCGCCAGAAGCAGAGACACGATATAAGTGTATGAGAGTGTTAAAGTTTGTGCCTGGATCGCATGTAGTAATCTTTAGAGAGTCCATACAAACAGGGAGGGTAAAGGTGTAGAACATATCATTTGCCGGAGTACCCGCAGGAGGAGTAAAATCATCTGTAATTCCCGCATCTGCTGTATTACCTGAGGCAGAAGCCGTCCAAGTATCCCCACTGGTAGGAGTGAAGGTGAGTGTAATAGGGTCAGAAAGGAGTGTTACCTGAGGATTGCGCCCATATACACCCCATAAAAATAAAAAAAGATAGGCTGATGAGAGGAACTAATTCTTTCCTCATAAGAACACAAAGATAGAGTTAACAGTTGATAAAAGAACATGCAACGCACAACATGGAATGCGCTGGTAGGCAACACGATTATAAGTTAACAGTTGATAAAAGAACATGCAACGCCCTTATATCTACTCCCCTAAGTTTTTCATAGAGTTTTTTTGTTAACTTCGCGAAGCTGAGGTGCACCCGTAGCTCAATTGGATTAGAGCACCAGACTACGGATCTGGCGGTTGGGGGTTCGAATCCTCCCGGGTGCGCGCAATTAAACCATAGAGTCAGAGAATATCAGCCTACCCCGCTTACGAGAGCTGCTTCTTGTGTTTTGTTTCGCGCCTCTACGCCGATGACAAGACTTACCCCTGCCTCTGCCATAGTTACTCCGAGAAGAAAATCACAATAAGACATAGTTATTTTGTTATGAGTAATAACAATCAGGGTAGTTTTATCAGCAAAATTTTTGAGGAGCTGCCCAAATTTGTGCGCATTCACATCGTCTAAAGGGGCATCTACTTCATCCATTACACAAAGCGCAGAGGGCTTGACAGCAAGAATCGCAAAAAGTAAAGCTAAAGCTACTAAGGTTTTTTCCCCACTAGAAAGCTGCTGAAGAGAGAGCGGTCTTTTACCTTTAGGACGAGCAATGATCTCTATTTCACTGCTGAGGGGCGACTCCGGCTGTACAAGGGCAAGATCACAAGAGTCCCCCTCATCAAATAGACTCTGAAAAATCTTGATAAATCTCTCGCGTACCTGCGCAAATGCTTGAAGGAACCGCTTTTGAGCCTCTTGATCTAACTTGTAGATAAGGGATTTTAGCTGCTTAAGAGCATTCTCTATATCAGCCTTCTCACTCATCAGTTCTTTTTCTCGCAGGCGAAGTGCATGCAGAGAAGAGGCTGCCTCAAAGTTCAAGTCTCCTAAGGCATTCAGCGCATCTCTTAGCTCTTCCAATCGTTTCTCTACCTCATTAGTTTTGAGACGAGGCGAAGGAATAGCGGGTAGAATCTCCACAGTGCTTCCCAGCTCAGCCGAGGCTCGCTGCCTCAGAATAGCTTCTTGCTGGAATAGCTCCATCTGTCGCACCTCTAAACGATTGACCATACTGATTAGCTCTTCCTTCTCCTGAAGCTTGCCCCTCACCCTAACTCGCAGAGCCTCCAACTCTTGATCTACCTTCTCTTTTTGATAGGACAATTCGTTCATACGAGAGGAAAGTCGGCTCATTATGGGCTCTAATTGAGCTTTCTGAAGAGAAACTTCATTAAACCGTGTTTGAGTTTTTTGGATTTCTTGATGAAGATATTTCACTTTTTCCTGAACTTTATGCAGGCTCAGCCGTACATCATTCAGTTGACTTACTATAAACTTATAATTATTTTGATTTG
>JANXCJ010000139.1 GCA_025060275.1 Bacteroidia bacterium
TTCTCTAATATTTCTGCTTGCTGCTTTATTTCTGTAAGGAGATTCTCTATTTGACCTAGAGCAAGGGTGGCCTTTTCTAACTCTACCAAGACTTCTCTTTTATGGTAATCATATTTCTCTATTCCAGCGAGAGACTCTATGATAGACCGCCTCGCCCCGCCCCTATCCTGAATAATAGCTTCTACTTGGTTTCCATCTATGATGCCCTGAGGCGTTATACCTATTTGCCAAAAATAATTTAAAAATTCTTTTAGCTTACTATGGTTTTCATTAATGAAATACTCTATTTCACCATCCCTATGGATTCGCTTTCTGAAGCTAAGGACGGGAAGCTCTGGGGAAAAATCCTCTATTTCTAATCCAACTTCAGCGAAGGGTAAAGGCTTACGATTTTGCGTGCCATTGAATATCAGATTATCTGATTTTTCGATTCGTAGGAGCTTACTCTTCTGCTCTCCTAAGAGCCACCGAAGTGCCTCCGCAATATTAGACTTTCCACATCCATTAGGCCCTACAATTCCTATCAGTGAGGCCCTAAGAGGAATCTTAGTAGGTTCAGCAAAACTTTTGAAACCGCGCAGCTCCAAGGAGCGAAGCCGCATAGGTTCAAAGGTATGCCGAAGTAAAGAGGAAAGAAGGTGGAAAAATACTAAATCCTAATGAGACTACTTACAGGGAGGCGGAGAAGCCTCCTTGCATCTATTAGCCATGCCCTTGTTAATAACTTCGTTTCATGGGGAGGAAAGGCTGGCTCGCAGTTTTGGTAGCGACCCTAGGCTACTTTGTGGACATCTACGATCTAATCCTTTTCTCAGTCGTGCGGGAAGCAAGTTTGAAAGATTTAGGATATACTACTACCGAGAGACTCCGATACGGAGTGCTTTTACTTGACCTACAGATGATGGGTATGCTGCTGGGAGGTATTCTTTGGGGGGTTTTAGCGGACAAAAGGGGGCGGCTTTCGGTGCTTTTTGCCTCTATTGTCACCTACTCAGTGGCTAATTTTGCGAATGGGCTCGTCGGCTCTATTTACGGGTACGCGGTATGGCGCTTTATAGCAGGGATTGGTTTAGCAGGGGAATTAGGGGCAGGTGTAACTTTAGTAGCTGAACTCATGCCCCCTGAATTACGGGGATGGGGTACCACGCTTATTGCTACGGTCGGTATCTTAGGGGCAGTAGTAGCCAGCATTACAGGCGACCTGCTGAGCTGGCGAAACGCCTACTTCTTAGGAGGGATTATGGGCATCTTCCTTCTCTTTTTGCGGGTAAGTATCGGCGAATCTTTTGTATACACCCGTCTAAGGGAACAAGCCAATGTCCCTATGGGAGATTTTTTTCAGCTTTTTCGTCGCCGAGAGCGCTTCTTACGGTATGCATATGCTATACTTGCGGGGGTGCCTATCTGGTATGTGATAGGTATCTTAGTCAGCTTTTCTCCTGAGCTTTTTCGGGACATTTCTCTCCAAGAGCCAGTAAGAGCGGGGCAAGCCGTAATGTACACCTACATAGGGCTATCCGTAGGAGACTTAGGAGCAGGGATTCTTAGCCAACTTCTGAAAAGCCGTAAAAAACCCGTATTAGCATGGCTACTTTTTTCGCTTTTACTTTCTATTCTATACACCAGTCTATCCTTTACTAAGAAGGAGTGGGTATATGGATTTTGCTTTATGTTAGGTATTTTTTCAGGGTATTGGGCTGTCCTCATAACAGGTGCTGCTGAGCAGTTTGGTACTAACTTGCGTGCTACGGTAGCCACAAGTGTGCCAAATTGGATTAGGGGGTCGTTAGTACTATCTACTGGTCTATGGCAGTTTCTTCAAACAGCATTCTCTCTGCGGACTAGTGCCTTACTCACAGGAGTGATTCTGTACGGAGTCGCTCTTTTGGCTGCCTCTCAGATGCAAGAAACTTTCGGAAAGTCATTAGAATTCATAGAAGAGGATTAGGCACAAAATAGCTCTATCTAAGAAGTCCTAGAATGTAATTTTTCAGGGCTCATTTTCATAGAGTAGGCCGTAACAAGAGAGAAATCATATTTCAAGGGGTCTTCGGGACATATTTTTTGAAAAAAAGCCGTAATACCCTTTACGACTGACCAATTTGCTATCTCCCTCTGAATAAGCCCTACCTGCCGAGCCCAATGAAGTAAATGAGTGTCCAGGGGCACAAAAAGCCTTTCAGGGCCTATCTCCTCCCATGGGCCAGGGTCTATCTGGTCACGTCTTACCATCCAGCGAAGCCAAAGCTGAATCCGCTTAGCAGCACTGCCCTTTCTAATATATCCTATGTGCCTCTGAAGAGAGGGTGCTTGTGAAAGAATAGCTTCCTGAAACTTAGCTATTCCTTCCTCCCAATCTTGCCGGTAGGTCCAAAAGAACCTTCCTAAGCTACCGTAGCACCTATAGAGAGTTATAAGAACATTCCAAAAAAGCTGAATGTCATAAGCATTCCATGTCCGATGGCAGATTTCTACCCGAATAGGCAGCCCCAGCTGCACGGCTTCACTAGGAGATTCAGGAATAGCAGCGAGAAGTGCCCGAGTTTTTTGAATGGCTACCTTACGACTCCCCCATGCGAAAAGTGCTGCCCATAAGCCCACTATCTCTCGGTCTTTGGCTTTATCATATTCCCATAATAAGCTGACAGGGTCGTAAGCACGGTATTCCTCACGATGATAAAGATGATAAAAATAATCTAAACTTTCTTTTAATTTTGAAAGCGAGAAATCACCCATTTTTCAAATTCTACTACTGCTTGGGGGTCTGACTTAGGATTCACAAGGGTTTGCACTAGGCGGCGGGCATCTTCTTCGGAAGTTACCTCATTGAGTTTATCAAGAGCTTGACGGAAAGCCATCGGGTCTCCATCAAATATTCGCTGGATAAATACAAACTGCTTATGGATAGGAAGCGTTTCTAAGTCAAATCTTTTGAGTGTCTCTGCACGGCGAGATTGAGGCTGGAACCTCTCGGAAATCAGACGGCGAGGCTCATAGTCTATGGCAGAAAGGAGAGGATTACGGGCACGAGGATTTACCTGACTGGAAGCCGGCTCGCCTGCTGAAGCACCAAACAAATTCTTTGTTAGTACATCAGTAGTGGAACTATCCTCTGTAATCACAGAACCAATGATATCCTCTCTTTCTTCAGCTAGCTTTTTCCAGTGCTGCTCTATCTGCTCCCACTTCTGCTGGGTCATGGACTCCAAGAGCCTTTTTTGGTAGGTTTCAATTTCTTCTTGGGTCTCTTCTTTGTATAGTTGGAGAATACGAGGTACCTTTTCCTGCCACATAGACTTATCTATTACAGGCAAACCTTGGCGCCGCGCATAAGAAAGAAGCGCAGCCGGAATAAACTCAAAATAGACTACATACCGACTATAAAAACGAAACTCTTCCACTGTAAGAGCAGGACGCTGACCAAAATAAAACTGCGCTAAAGCCTGTTGAGGAGTCACTATAACGCTGAGGGTATGATAGATAGCATTATACAGGAGAGGAGAGAGCTGAACATGACTGATAGCTATGCGCTCCTGGGCTTTACTCACGAAGTCTCCAAGCCAGTCTATGAGCTGTCCATCCCTCCAATCCCACAATCCTATCTCCTGCAGGGCATAGAATAGACGAGTGTCAGCCTGAAAAATAATAAATCGTACTACTTGCTCAGAAAGAAAGTTCTCTCGCAGAAGAGACAACGACCAGGCAGAGTGAACTTTACCCGTAAGCCAGAGCCGTTGAAGTTCCTGCGCATATGATTCTAAAACTGCATGAGAGGGTACAGGGAGCATACTTCCTCAAAAATACAAATTGTAATATTGCCCTAAAGTGCGATGTGTAGTCGCTTTAGTATTGATAGGATGGGCGCAAGACACTCTATTCTTAGACCCTCGTAAACGGCTGCATTACTACGAACTTCTACATAAGCGTCCAGGATGGGTGATATTAGGTTATCCTGTAGTAGGCTACGATGCTCTAAGAGGAATAGGTGCCGCCTTGACTGTATCCGTGGCGCACAATGGTAAAAGAACTGACCCACTCTTCGCTTACCAGCCCTATAAGCACTATTTCTTTTTGCAAGTAGGCTTTTTTGTGAGGGATAGTAGGTATATGCGATTTCTCTACGATGCACCTTGGATAAATCAAAAACCCTATCGCATAAATCTCCGCTTGAATTATCGTACTGAATCGCAGGGGCAGTTTTGGGGGATAGGTGAGCAGTACTTGAAGGTTTTCCTTCCTCGCTCTATACAGAAGTACGAGAAGCAGCTTAAAGCACCCATCCTCTCCCCAAGAGGCGAATGGGAGACCCACGTCGCTCGGCATTATTTTTATCAGGAGCAGTGGCAATTTTGGATTATAGGGGAAAGAGTAGAAAAAGGAGGATTATTCCGGCTTTTAGGGGGTATTAGGGGGGTAAGGGAAAAAGTTACTTCATTGGCAGGGCGCACATACACCCTTTATGAGCCGGGAGGAAGTAAGATACAAGCTACTCAACAGGCTACTCTACTGGATAGCGCGAAAGAGGGGCTTATATTTTCTCCCCCTCTCGTTTATTACACGATAGGAAATTGGCAAACGCGAGTTTTTGCAGGGGGGGCGTGGATATGGGACTCACGAGACTTTGAGATAAGCTCTAATAGTGGATGGGTAATAGAGGTCGGACACGAGTCCCAGATACCTTCTTTCCAGGTGCATAAAAGCTATTTCAGCTTTCGTTACTTTCATACTTTTTACCATTCTGCTAATGGCAAAGTTGCCTTTGTAGGTGCATTTCATGGGCTGATTAGTGCAGTCTATGGCTCTTGCCTACCCTTCTTAGAGTTATATACCTATAGTCGGTGGTCCGAAGGGCGCATAATAAATCTCCTCACAGGTCCCTCCACGGTACGAGCTTTTAGGGAGAATCGTTTTGTTGTACCTTTCTCCTATCTGTTTCAATATGAAATTCGGAGTAGGGTAGCCGAGCTAAATATTTTTCGGCAGCATCTTACAGGGGGGCCCATTTTCTTTGTTGATATAGCCACAGGTACAGATCATTTTTTCAATATCCCCAAAGGGGTGATATACGGGGTGGGAATAGGAGGGCGAGTTCTATGGAATATGACAACGGTGCTGCGAGCAGATATAGCCTATGGAAAAGAAGG
>JANXCJ010000013.1 GCA_025060275.1 Bacteroidia bacterium
TGCCTCATGGAAGTTCGCCGATTGCATGATATTTTATTGGAACAACTGCAACATCCTCTTCCCGATGCCATTGCTGCAAAAAAGGGGGGGCAGTGGCGCACCTATAGCACACAGGAAGTCGCCCACATAGCAGATGCAGTAAGTAGAGCCTTCATAAAATTAGGTTTCAAGAAGGGGGATCGAGTCGCTCTCGTTTCTAATAACCGACCTGAGTGGAACTTTATAGACTTAGGGGCCGTCCAAATCGGCCTGATAGTCGTGCCCATGTACGCAAACTCCATCGCAAAAGATTATGAATACATCATCCAGCACTCAGAAAGCCGAATACTTTTCTGCGCAGGCGGAGAAATATGGCAAAAAGTCAAGTCCATCCTTCCTTCTTGTAGCTCCCTTGAGAAGGTTTACCTCTTTGACCCAGAGCCTGATGGAGAGTACTGGGAGAACTTTCTAAAAATTGGCAAGGCAGATGCTACAGACTTACAGCCTTACAGGGATGCTGTAAAGCCTGATGACTGGGCTACCTTTCTCTATACCTCTGGCACCACGGGCAATCCAAAAGGCGTAATACTCACACACTACAATATTGTCTCTAACGTACTTACTATTCGCAACATAAACCTACTTCCTCGCCATCCACAAGGTAAGCCCCTTCGCGCCCTGAGTTTCTTACCTCTCAATCACAGCTTTGAACGAATGGTATTTTATACCTACTTATCCATGGGCATATCTATTTATTATGCAGAAAGTTTAGACACAATAGGAGAGAATCTTAAAGAGGTATGCCCAAATGTTTTTACTTCTGTACCCCGCCTTATAGAAAAAGTATATGAGCGAATAATGTCTACAGCCCGCTCTCTCACGGGCATTAAGAAAAAGCTCTTTTTCTGGGCTTTAGGTCTAGTGGAAAATTATGAACCTGAGATAGCAAACAACTATTCTCTTTTCTATCGTCTCCAATTGAGCCTAGCTCGTGCCCTTGTATTCAAGAAATGGAAACAGGCATTAGGTGGAAATATTCAGCTTATCGTAACGGGTGCTGCAGCCTTGCCTAAGCACCTGGCTCGCATTTTCTGGGGGGCTGGCATTCCTATTATGGAAGGGTATGGGCTCACAGAGACCTCTCCCGTCATATCCGTGAACACCTTTGATGCATATCGTATAGGTTCTGTAGGAAAACCTATTCCAGGGGTAGAAGTTCGGATAGAACTCTTAGAAGGCTATGCAGAAGGGGAAGGAGAAATAGTAGTACGAGGCCCTAATGTAATGGTAGGCTATTATAAGAACCCTGAGGCCACTGCTGAGGTTCTCAAAGAAGGATGGCTTTACACGGGCGACGTAGGAAAATTAGATGCGGAAGGCTTCCTCTATATCACAGATCGTAAGAAAGAGCTTTTCAAAACTGCTGGCGGTAAGTATATCGCCCCCCAGCCTATTGAGTCTGCCCTCAAAAGCTCTCTCTACATTGAACAGGCTATGGTGATTGGAGAGTATCGCAAATTTCCCGCTGCTCTTATTGTGCCTTCTTTCCCCCAAGTAGAGAAGTGGGCACAAGAAAGGCAAATTCAGTTTAGCAGTAGAGAAGACCTCGTCCGACATCCCAAATTGATTGAGCTTATCCAGCAGGAGGTGGACCAGATTAATCAGCAGTTCTCCCAATATGAGCGAATAAAGAAGTTCATTCTACTCTCCAAGGAATGGACCATAGAGGGCGGTGAGCTGACACCTACCCTCAAACTCAAAAGACGCGTCATCCTTAGTCAATACAAAGGCGCTATTGATGCCCTCCTACTTCCTGAATGGCGCAAACTTTTCAATATAGGAATAGAAACGGTCGTAATCTTGGGAATTTGGGTGGGCATGGGGTATATATTGGATAACTATGCTAGTACAAAGCCGTTTGGCATCATTTTCGGGGCTTTCGTAGGAGTAGGGCACATCCTATGGCGAATTATACAACTCTAAAATCTTTATCCTGGTTAGGGGGTCTGATAATAGGCGGAGCGGTTGTGCTCTATTATGCTCTTAGACACTTGGGAATGCTCCATATCCTTCCTATTTGTCTTTGGATTTGGGTAGGTATGGGCTTTATTAGCATGATAGCCTTTACACTCAGGCATCTAAGGAGTAGGACCAGTGCTTTTATACTACCTTCCTTGTTTCGCCTACTACTCGTACCGGTTTGGCTAATTGCAGGTGTTTTACTATTCCGACCAAGTATAGACAGCTTCCTTTCTATCACACTCATAGCATTAGGGATATTCTTAAGCGTAGAAGTAGCTCTCTCTATTCGTAAATTGCGCCGCTCTATATGAAGAAATCGCTTATCCTGTTGAGTGCTTTATGTACAGTAGCCCAAGCAGGGGGTGGAGAAGGTCCCGCTGACTTTATTATAGAACATGTGAAAGATAGCTATGACTGGCACATTACCGATATTCCCTGGGGTAAAAACCCTAATGGAAGCACACACTATGTAGCGATAGTAATCCCTCTCCCACGCATCATCTATCACCCTGAAAAGGGTTTATTCATATTCTTTGTACGAGGTCATACAGTAGAAGAAGTACGTCAAGATTTAGAGAGCCGCGGATTCACACTCACAAAGGGAGGGAAAATAGCTGCCTTAGACTGCCAGCCTATTTTAGACCTCTCTCTTACAAAAACAGGTTTCCAACTACTCTTAGTAGGCATTATCCTGCTCTGGATAGGGAGAGCAGCCGCACGCTTCTATGCGGAAGCAGGCGTCACACCACCCAAGGGTATAGCCAGGTGGATAGAACCGATAATTCTCTTTATCCGAGACGAAGTAGTAAGGCCTAGCCTTCACAAACACACAGAGAGATTTCTGCCATATCTTTTAAGTGTATTCTTTTTTATTTGGCTAAGCAATCTTTTTGGGCTTACCCCACTCAATTCCAACATAATGGGCAATATCACGCTCACTTTCCTCCTTGCCTTAATTAGCTTCCTTCTCATTCAATTCAATGGCACGGCTGATTACTGGAAGCACATTTTCTGGTATCCGGGTGTACCCACATGGCTTAAGATTTTTATGATGCCGATAGAGATCATAGGGGTTTTTGCTAAGCCTTTTGCTCTCATGATGCGTCTTTTCGCTAATATACTTGCAGGGCATCTTATGATGCTCTCTATTATCGGTCTGATATTTATTTTAGCTGCAGTTCTCAAGTCTGCAGCAGCAGGGCTAAGCGTGGCAGTTTTCTCCGTGTTTTTAGGGCTTTTTGTGATGGGGTTGGAAATGTTAGTAGCGGTTTTACAGGCATATATCTTTACCCTGCTTACTTCTGTATTTATAGGGATGGCATTAGAAGAGTCGCACTAAAACATTACCTTTGCCTGCGGTATGTGGTTAGAAGCTGCTAGTACAATTCATTATGCAGGTGCTGCGATTGGCGCAGGTCTTGCTGCGATTGGAGCGGGCATTGGTATAGGTACCTTGGCAGCAAATGCGCTCCAGGGCATTGCGCGTCAGCCCTCAGCAGTAGGTGAGATTCGGAATAATATGATTCTCACAGCAGCCCTTATAGAAGGGGTTGCCCTGATTGCGGAGGTGGTAGCAATCCTAGTGATATTCTTGAAATAGGGCCTCCTACAATCTTCCATGTAATGCGTCGCTCCTTAGAGCGGGGGCGGCGCTATTTTTGTAGGAAATGAAGCTGCGCCTCTCTCGCGAAGCTCAGATAGGGCTAATAACAGCGGTAGCCGCCGTACTCCTTTTTTTCGGCCTTAATTACCTCAAGGGTCATTCTATACTACAGCGATATAACACATACTATGCTATCTTCCAGAATGCAGACAATCTATCCACTAGTGATAAGGTATTGTATCGGGGATACAAGGTAGGACAAGTTCAAGACCTTCGCTTCAACCCGCGCACAGGAGAGGTGCTGATAGAATTTGAAGTACTACGGGAAATACCTATCCCTATTGATAGCCGAGCCACCATCACAAATCTAGACCTTTTAGGAACTAAGGGGCTATGGATAGTGCCTGGCTACGCCAAGGAGCTCGCCCAAGATGGAGATACGCTACTGGATAGCTTAGCTACGGGGACTTTTGACAAGATTCTACAGGAAGTACGTCCCCTTAAGGCGCACTTAGATACTCTTCTCTCTCAGCTTAATCAGACGGTAGCGCATCTTAATACTCTGTTGCAATCTCCCCAAGGCAAAGTGCCCCAGACCATTCATGCCATACAAAGCTTAGCTGAAAGAACCGAAGCAGAAATAAGCCCTACGACCCAGCATCTAAGAACCACCCTTAGCAAAATAGACCTCACCCTCACAGAACTCCGCCCACGCCTTGCAGCTACTTTAGACAATACGCAGAAGCTTACCGACTCCTTAGGACGCCGCCTTCCTTTTATCCTCGCCCGGATAGACTCATCGGTCAATCAACTACATACCACCCTCCACGCAATCAACGAAGGCAGAGGAACTGTAGGACTCCTTTTACGAGACAGCTCTCTCTACCGAGACTTAGATAAGACTACTATTAGCTTGCGTAAACTTTTAGATGAACTTAGAACGCATCCCGAGAGATTTGTGCATTTTTCTCTCTTTGGGCGAAAAAAATAAAGCAGTCAGATCGTGAAGGAAATAGACTGGTATCGCTCCTTAGGAGTCTCTGCCCATAAATCCTTTTTAGATGACATCGTGGGTTCCTACCCTCCCTACTTTGTAAAGGTACTCCCTGATCCCCGAGGAAATGTTTCACACTACTTCACTCTTCATGCCGACGGAGTAGGTACGAAGGGGATTTTATCCTACCTCTGGTGGCGAGAAAAGAAGGATATCCGAGTCTGGCGCAAGCTAGCGCAAGATGCACTGGTAATGAACACAGATGATTTAGCCTGCGCAGGAATAACCCAAGGATTTGTTTTTTCTACAACTATTACTCGTAATACATTCTGTATTCCAGATGAAGTCGTTCAAGAAATTGTAGTCGGTGTATATGATTTTGTAGAGAAATTACAAGGCATGGGTATAGATGCAGAAGTGGCGGGAGGTGAAACAGCGGACATGCCAGATGTAGTTCGCACCATCAGTGTGGAGGGAACAGCAGCAGCTCACATAGAGGCCTCTAAGTTACTACCCCTGCGCCGACCCACCAGAGAAGCCGTAATAATAGGCCTTGCCAGTGCAGGGCAGGCTATTTATGAAAATGAGTACAATAGCGGCATAGGATGCAATGGAATCACTGCTATTCGGCATCTGCTCCTTTCACCTTACTATGCCGAGCATTTTCCAGAAACTTTTACAACTGAAAATCCCACACCCTATAGCGGTAAGTACATGCTAAAAGATAAAATAGGAGGTTACCTACTGGGTGATTTGCTCACTAGCCCTACAAGGACTTATGTACCGATACTCAAAGAAGTTTTATTCTCTCATCGCGCTTATATCTATGCTATCATTCACTGCACAGGAGGGGGGCAGCGTAAAGTGCTAAAATACCTCCCCTATACCTGGATTCATAAAGAAAATTTATTTCCCCTGCCACCCCTTTTTAGCCTATTAGAAGGGGTTCGCCCGTGGAAAGAGCTGTTTGAAACTCTCAATATGGGACATCGGATGGAGATTTATGCTGAGCCAGAAGTAGCCGAGGAGATCATTAGAATAGTGCAGCAATACGGCGTAGAGGCACAAATCATAGGGATAGCTCGTCCTAGTGAAGAGCCTACTTGTGTAGAGGTAAAATTCAAAGGAGAGCAGTGGAGATGGCAAGCAAAGTCATGAAAAGCCCCTAACTTTGCTGCCTATGGGAAAAGGAGATAGAAAGACTCGTCGCGGTAAAATATGGCGAGGCACCTATGGCAAGTATCGTCCACGCAAGCCGAAGAATAAACACCCCCTGCCTGGTTCTATCTCCCAGGCTTCTACACAGGCATGAGTCGGGTCCTAACGGGTATTCAAAGCTCAGGTAAGCCCCACTTAGGTAATCTTTTAGGTGCTATCCTGCCCGCCATTGAATTGGCTGACTCCCAGGAAGAACCTGCTTTTCTTTTTATTGCAGACTTGCATGCCCTGACCACTATACGCAACCCAGAGGTGTTGCGAGAAAATACATATGCAGTGGCTGCTACTTGGCTAGCCTGCGGACTAAACCCTGAAAAACATGTGTTTTTTAGGCAGTCTGATGTACCAGAGGTAACAGAGCTTGCATGGTATCTATCCTGCCTTACTCCCTACCCCATGCTAGCCAATGCTCACTCATTCAAGGAAAAATCTGCTAACTTAGCTGAAATATCGGCTGGGCTTTTCACCTATCCTGTGCTAATGGCAGCAGATATACTCCTGTATAATGCAGAGCTAATCCCTGTAGGCAAAGACCAACAGCAGCACCTAGAAATCACTAGAGATATCGCAGGTGCATTCAATCGTACCTATGGAGAAATCTTCAAGCTACCCCAAGGAATTTTTCAAGAAAAAACAATGGTACTCCCCGGAATCGATGGTAGAAAAATGAGCAAGAGTTATGGGAACACCTTAGATGTGCTGGGAGACTTAGATGAGCTGCTGCGAAGAATAAAGCGTATAAAAACAGACAGCACACCCGTAGAAATGCCTAAGAATCCTGAGACTTGCACAGTTTTTCAGTTATATGCCAGCGTAGCCCCCCCTGACGCAGTAGCGGAGATGCGCAAGCGCTACACAGAGGGAGGGTATGGGTACTCACAGGCAAAGGAAGCTCTATATGAAGTTATGCGACATAGATTTGCAAAGGAGAGGGAAGCTTATGCCCAGTGGCGAGCAGATACTACTACATTAGAGCAAGTCTTGCAAAGAGGGGCTGAAAAAGCCCGCGCTGAAGCTGTGAAAACCTTAGCAAAGGTACGAAGGGCAATAGGACTTGAAGGTATAGATAAGAGGAGTAGATAATCTTCCTCTACTTATATTTCGTGGTAAAAGCGACTAAGAGTAAAAAACTTTCAGAAGTTAGGATAAGTGAATTTGCCTCAGAGTTAATACCCAATGCCAGCTCAGCCATGCTAATCCGGAGGGCATTCAAATGCTTACTTGCCATGGTTTGCTAAAAGCAATCTTACGAATAGAATGGGAATTAAGGTCTCAGAACCCTTTCATAACGTGGGAGGTCTAGAAGAAGCTCTCTTGCTTGCTGAATGACGGGGTCTTTAGCTGTTATAAAGCCATATTCTCCCCGCAGACCTGCTCCATGGTAAGCCCGAAGCTGCCCTATTAGTACCCGTAGGGGCTCTACCTGTTGCTTCAATTCTTCAAGGCGGTATTCCCGCATTGCAGCTCTTAGTTCCTTAGTTTTTTCAAAAATTTTGGGAATATTCCTAACCCTCATCTCCAGAAGAGTAGTAAGCGATTCTGCCTCTTGAATATAGGTATGCGGATAAGGCGCAAGAGAGTCAAGAAGAGCATATACTAGCTCCTTTGGAGGAAGTTCTACACTGAGTGTAGCGGAGTCACGTGGTATTTGATCCCGATGCTGGGCGAGAAAGTAAAAAAAGTAAGGTTCTATACGCTCTTTTTGAGAGAGAGGTAGCACGTTAGACACTTGTATGTCAGGCAATATGCCACTCCCTTCCTTTACTAATCTTCCGTTTCTAGTGCGATATGTACGAGTGGAAGGACCTCCTCTGAGGGTCTGAATGCATCGTCCGCTGGGAGTGTAATACCGAGAAACAGTGATTTTGATTTGTGTATTTTCTACGAGGGGACGTACCACTTGAACAAGCCCTTTGCCAAAGGAAGGGGAGCCCATAATAACCGCCCGGTCTAAGTCTTGGAGAGTTCCTGCTACGATTTCAGAGGCGCTAGCACTTCCCTCATCTATGAGTACTACAAGTGGCAAGTTAGGTTCAAAAGGATGGAAAGAGGCATAATATTTTTGATTAGCCTCTTGCATGCGTCCCCGAGTCTCAAGAAGGAGTTCTCCTTTGGGCAAGAAGAAATTGAGTATTTCCAGTGCCTCGCTCATGAGTCCTCCCGGATTGCCCCGTAAATCAAGTATCAGACCCTTGAGGGGAGCTTGAGTTTTGAGCTGAATGAGCTTTTGTCGTACTGCCTTTGCACAATCTCGGTTGAATTGAGTGAGGGCGATATATCCTATCTGCCCCGGCAATACAGCTGAGTAGGGTACCGCCTCAGCCTCTAACTCAGCCCTAACTAAGCTAAGCTCTTGCACTTTATGAGTGGTAGGATGCATCACTTTGACTTGAACAGAGGTACGGGGAGCCCCACGCAAGAGCTGCTGAATCTGCTCCAAGTCAAGGGCTTGCACAGACTTCTTTTCTATCTCCAATAATAAATCTCCCGGCTCTATGCCTGCCTTCTCTGCCGGGCTGCCAGGTAAAATGCGACGGCATATTACTTTGCCCTCTAGCGGGAGAAGAAGTAGTCCCACTCCCGCATATTGCCCACTTTGCTCTAGCTGAGCTTGGGTTACTTCAGCCGCACTATAGTAGTTTGTATAGGGGTCTAACTGATTTAGCATAGCCTCTATGGCTTGCGTCGTTAGCCTGTCTAAGTCAGGTACGTCTACATAGTTTTGAGCTAACTCTTGTAGTACCCTTCCGTATATTTCTATGTTACGCCCTACGCGATAGAGAGGGTCCTGCCAGAAAAGTAAGCAAGCTATGCTACCAAATAGTATCAGATAGCTTATTCTTTTTTGCATGTTTCCGAAAGATACGATGAAAAAGGGTTATCTTTGGAGAGTATGGGAAAGCTCTCCCTGAGCTTGCTGGGGGCGTTTTTACTGGCACAGACTGACTTAGATGCAGAGCGATGGAGCCAAGCTATTCCACAGGGCAGCACCAGGGCATTAGGAATGGCAGGTGCTTTTACAGCATTAGGAGGAGACCCAGCTAACTTGACTCAGAATCCTGCCGGTCTTGGGCTATTCCTACGAGGAGGCTTGTGGCTTTCTCCTACCCTCACCATATCTACTACATCTACCAGCTATATTAATGCTGTTATAGATAGCCGCAGCCGTTTGGGTATCGGGAACTTTGCCGTTATATTTCATGGAGACGGAAATAAATCCATCACGCAATGGAGTCTTGGCTTTGGATTCAATCAAGAAGGACTCTACCACCAGCAAAGCCGAGCAGTAGGCTTCAATCAGCGTAATTCTTTCACACAAGCTATCGCAGAAATGGCAGAAGGAGTTCCGGATACCCTCTTAGCCTTTACCCCTGCCCTTGCCTATCAAAACTTTTTTGACTTAGGAGCTCCTCTCGGTACCCGAGGTGTCATAGATGCAGTAAATGTCAATCCTTTCCGTTACAAAGGCGTATTTTCAGAGGGAGGTGTGTATCAGGAGATTACCGCACAAGAGCTCGGAAGAATGAACACTTGGGCTATCGGAGCTGGACTCTGTTATCAGAACATAGTGTTCTTTGGTGCTTCCCTTCTAATCAGAGATTTGAGATATAGTAATCTGTATCGGCTGAGAGAAATAGACACGGATAATCGCTATGACGGCACTAACAGCACTACACCGGCTGATGAGGTGAGCTTTAGAGAGAAATATTCTACTTCTGGGACGGGGATAGGATTAGCTGTTGGGGTATTAGTAGAGCCTACGGATTTTCTTCGGTTAGGCTTATCTATGACTACGGGTTCTCGCATGAGGCTCACAGACGAGTACAATGCTGAAATGAATTTTGTCTTGGATGATGGTAGGCAAAACCGCACCACATACTTAGAGCCTTTCCAATATGAATATCGCTTTGTCTATCCCTACCGGGTATCGGGTGGGGTAGCCTTATTGTTAGCTAAGAAAGGAGCTATCACGCTTGAGGGGGACTTTCTTGACTATCGTACAGTCTCGTTTAGTCCTGCTGGTCAGAATGTGTATTCCTATGACCAAGAAAATGAAATCATAGAGAAAGAATTTGGGACTGCCTTCAATATCCGTTCGGGCATAGAGTGGATGATAACCCCGAATGTAGGTTTGCGGGGAGGATATGCATACTACTCACCTGTCAGGAATGCAGAGGGTCAGCTCTATTATGCAGATTACACTCGTCCCCAAGAGTTGAAGAGATTAGCCATGGAGCGACAGTTCATCTGCTTAGGAGGTAGTTACATAATGGAAAAGTTTTTTATAGACTTTGCTTACATGTATGGGATGGGAGCGCGGAAGTACCCTCCTTACTCTGTTCGCAATCCTACCTATGGTCCTGCACCGATAGTCGTGATACAAAGTCGCACTCACATGATATTCACTACGCTCGGACTTCGCTTCTAACTTGAACTTGGAATATGCGCGTACTTATCACAGGGGCTGGCGGACAAATAGGGCGCGAACTAGTCATAGCGCTTTACCGAAGAGGAGATCAAATCTTAGCTACGGACATTCAGCCGTTGAATTACTCAGGCATACAAACAGCCACACTGGATGTTACCAACTCACAAGCTATGTGGGAAGTTCTCATGGACTGGAGGCCCCAAGAGGTATTTCACTTAGCTGCTTATTTATCTGCTCGTTCGGAGAGCAATCCTTATGAAAGTTGGCAAGTCAATTTCACTGCGACTTGGCATCTCTTTGAAGCATGCTTAGAAGCGGGCGTACAGCGAGTATTTTGGCCTAGTTCTATAGCTGCATTTGGCCCTCATACGCCTCGTGCGCAAACGCCCCAATACACCGTAATGGACCCCATCGGAATATACGGAATAGCCAAGTTAGCGGGAGAGCGTCTGGCAGAATACTTTTACCTGCGGCGCGGATTGGATGTGCGAAGTATTCGCTTCCCTGGGATAGTAGGGCCTGCCCACTTGCCTATGGGCGGCACTACGGATTTCGCAGTCCATATGTTTTATGACGCCCTTCAAAAAGGCACTTATACCTGTTATCTAAAACCCCACACACGGCTCCCTATGCTTTATATAGAAGATGCTATTCGGGCTATTTTAGAGCTTATGGCGGCTCCTCCTGAAGCGCTTTCTATCCGAGGTGCATATAACATTCAAGGCATGAGTTTTTCGCCCGCAGAGCTGGAAGCAGAGATTCAGAAAAGAATTCCCCATTTTCGCTGTGTGTATGAGCCAGACTTTCGGCAAGCCCTTGCAGAGAGCTGGCCAGAAACGCTGGATGACTCTATAGCTCGCAAAGATTGGGGATGGAAGCCTCAATATGACCTTTATGCCTTGTGTGAAGCTATGTGGAAGGCGCTACCCCTCTATACATAAAAATCTTTCATGGGAAACGACGCATTAGCTTCCTACATAGACTATACCCTTCTCCGACCGGGTACTCGGCGTGAAGAGATACAAGAGCTTTGTAGGATAGCCTTAGCAAAAGGCTATAAGAGCGTATGCGTGCCACCTTACTATGTCGCAGAAGCCTCTCAGAGATTGGAAGGCTCCGCCGTACAAGTAGCCACTGTGATTGGTTTCCCTCATGGCATGCATCTTACTGAAGTCAAAGAAAAAGAAGCCAGCCTGGCCCTTCAAATGGGCGCAAAGGAGTTAGATATAGTAGCAAACTTAGCCGCCTTCCTTTCAGGAGATATCTCGTATGTGCGAGCAGAGATTCGGCACTTAGCTGAGCAAGCTCATGCCCAGGGCGCTCTAATCAAGATAATTTTGGAAACGGCCCTCCTCACTCCTGAGCAGGCTTTAGAGCTGGCACAATACTGTGCAGCAGAAGGAGCGGATTTCGTGAAAACCTCCACAGGGTTTGCTACTAAAGGAGCGGAATTAGAGATAGTACGCCTCCTGCGAGAATCCCTGCCCTCAGAAATCAAGATAAAGGCTTCAGGAGGAATCCGTACCGCAGAACAAGCATGGGCTTTCATAGAAGCAGGCGCTGCCCGTATAGGAACCTCCACTGCATTATGAGAACCGAATGGTATATTCTCCTAGGATATGCTATAGCGTTTATTGTAGAGAAGGGGCTCTTAGCCCAACCGAATTGGGTACGCTTTCGCCCTACTTACACAGATAAGCCCCTACTATCGGCAGAGAAACCTCGCCTCAGGGACCCCGGGGCCTTTGAGGTGGTGTGGAAGCCAAATCCTTCTGTGAGAACTCTACGCGAAAAAGTTTTACATACTTTTCGGACAGCTTCTACCTTACCTGGCTATCGTATCCAGGTGATTGCTACACCCAATCGCTCTGAGGCAGACTCTCTGCGACTCTTCATAATGGAGAGTTATCCCGGCATAGGAGTGTATCGCTTTTATGAGCCACCCCTTTACAAACTTCGGATAGGCGACTTCCTAACTAAAAAAGAGGCAGAAGACTGGTTAGAGAGGTATGGCCGGGCGTTTTCTGGTGCATTCATAGTACCTGATAAGGTTCTCAAACCATGACCAAAAGGGTAATCATTGCATGGATTAGTGCAGGTTTAGTCCTTACAGGGGGGCTATTCATATATCATCTTATTGTAAAGCCTGCACAAGAGGCCCGAGAGAGGGAGATACATGCCCAACTAACCGCCTTGCATAGAGTCTGGAAAGGACTCTCTTTACAAGAGCCACTTCTAGACTCTCTGGTAGCCCCTTTACGCTCTATCTCCAATAGTCGGGCGATTGAGCCCCTATTGAATCGTCTCACGGAAGGCATAGAAACCGAAGCTGATAGAGAACTGCTTCATGCAGAACTGGAAAGAGTAGAAAATCAACTCTATGCCGCACTCTATTCTCACAAGGAAAAAGCTCGCAGTCAGGAAACCCTATGGTATTTCACGCTAAGTCTCCTTACAATTTTTCTGGCAGGACTTGGGGCTTTCTGGTTATATAATCATTATCACCAAGAGGCCCTCAGTACCCATTTGACTCATATGCTGCTCAAGCGGTGGAGAGAGGGGGATTGGACGGTTGAAGTGCCTCCTATTCCTCACGCAGATCGCATGATTGGGCACCTCCAAACTGTTTGGCGTGCTACAGACAAAAGTCTAACATGTCTTTTAGAAAACCGAACAGACTTTGATCTACCCTCAGATATAGATCATCCCTTACTGCGTAAGCTTTCCCAACTGCAGAGCGTTATCAAGGCACGCTGGGACCAGGAGTCTGAGCAGATCCTCACCATGCAGAGTTTAGCGGCTTTTAGTGAGATTCTCAAGGAGTCGCAAACTATCCCCCAACTTGCAGAACGGACCATAGCGCTTTTGTGTAAGCACCTGAATGCCCACATGGGAGCCCTTTTTGTGCGAGAAGGAGAAGATTTCGTCTTAGTAGGTACTTATGCATATGACCTCTCTCAACTGTCCCAGCGAAGATTCCGCCCCAGCGAAGGCTTTGTAGGGCAGGCAGGCGTAGAAAAGCGCATACTGCGCATACACCCAGTACCCTCAGGCTATCTCAAGCTACGCTCCGGCCTTGGGGAAGCTACACCTCATACGCTCCTTCTAATACCCTTGATCTTTCAAGAAGAAGCGTATGGTGTGGTGGAATTAGCCTCCCTGGAGGCTTTCTCACCTGCAGCAGAGCCTTTCCTCCAAAAAATTGGAGAACACATCGGCGCAGCTTTAGCTAACTTCATCTCAAGGGAAAAACTTAGGAGCCTCCTTCTGGAGGAGCAGGGTTTACGCAAGGTCTTAGAAGAAAAACAGGCAGAGCTCCTGCGTAGCACCCAGCTCATGGAAGAAGCTCAGCAGAAAATTATTGAGTCTCAAACCCAACTTGCCAGCCAAATCGCAGCCATCCGCAGCGCAGCATTAGTAGTGGAAGTAGACAAAGAAGGGTACATTCATTACGCAAATGAAGCCTTTCTCTCTGCAGTAGGAGTCTCCTGGAGCCAACTTCAGGGGCACTCCCTCCCTGAACTTGTGATAGAAGCAACCATAGCAGAAGAACTCAAGACAGCCCTCTCTCGCTCTGAAATCTGGCAGGGAAGCTTACCTCTCTCTACACCCACAAATAGCGTAATATGGCTACAAGCTACTTTCGCTCCATTACAAGGAACAAAACCTACAGGTTTCATCGGTATTTGCTTTGACATTACTCGTCAAAAGGTCCAAGAAGAAGAATTGCGGGAAATGCTAGAGCAAACCCTCGCCCAAGAAGAGAAGCTCCGGGAAGCTAATCAGCGCTTACAATCTTTCAGTGAAGAACTCCTACGCACTCAAACAGAGCTCAAAGGACAAATAGCTGCCGTAGGAAATGCTGCAATCGTATCAGAGACAGACTTACAGGGAAGGATCATTCGCGTAAATGAGCTCTTCCTTGAGACCTACGGATATAAGGCGGAAGAGGTTTTAGGGCAAAATCACCGTATTCTCAAGTCAGGACATCAGAGTGACGAGGTATTTGAAGAAATGTGGCGCACGATTAGTCAAGGTAAAGTATGGCGAGGTGAAGTTCGTAATCGTACCCGAGATGGACGGTACTACTGGATTCTTCTTACAATTACACCCGTACTCAATCCAGAAGGTAAAGTACTAAAATATATTGGCGTAGGATTTGATATAACAGCTCAAAAAAGGCAGGAAGAAGAGCTACGGGCTGCCTTAGAACTCTCCCAAACTCAACAAAGGGAGCTTCGGCTTTATACCCAACAGCTTCAGGCAGCCCAAGAAGAAATGCGACGCACCCAAGTAGAGCTGCGCGGACAAATCAGTGCCGTACATAATGCGGCTATCGTAGCAGAGACCGACCCAGAAGGACGAATTACCTTTGTAAACGATACATTCTGTGCTATTTCAGGCTACAATAGAGAAGAACTCCTAGGGCAGACGCACGCTATATTACGCTCAGGCTACCACGATGAGGGATTTTATCGGCATCTCTGGACTACACTTTCGGAAAAACGCGTATGGAAGGGAATCTTCTGCAACCGTCGTAAAGATGGCACTCTTTACTGGATAAGTTCTGCTATTACACCCGTAGTAGATACGCGAGGACGCTTAGTAAAATACATCGCAGTGAGTTTTGACCTCACAGCGCAAGTAGAGCAGGAGCAACGCTTACGAGAGTATGCGGAAGAGCTACGGCGAGCCCAAGCGGAGCTTAGAGGACAGATCATGGCTGTCGGAAATGCAGCTTATCTCATGGAGACAGACACTGCTGGAAATCTTCTCTATGCTAACTCTGCCGCTTTAGAAGTGTGGGGATACAAATGGGAGGAGGTAGAAGGCAGAAATCTACGTTTCCTCAATAGTGGGCATCACCCCCCCGAATTTTGGGCTGAAATGTGGCGCACCCTCACACAAGGACAAGTCTGGCAGGGTGAAGTGCTCAATAAAACCCGTTCTGAGGAATTATTCTGGCAGCTCCTCACCATTACTCCTATACGAGACCCAGAGGGTAATATCTTCAAATACATAGGGGTAGCCTTTGACATCACCTCCCAAAAGCGACAAGCTGAACGAATCCGCCTTCTCCTTCAAGAATCACAAGAGAAAGAAAAAGCTTTATCTGCCCATGCACAGCAATTAGAAGCTATCCAGACTCAGCTCATGCAGGCCCAACTGGAACTAGCAGGACAAATTAGCGCGCTCAACAATGCAGCCATCGTCTCTGAAACAGACCCTGAAGGACGAATCATTTTTGTAAATGATGAAGCTACTTACATATGGGGTTATACCCGTGAGGAACTCTTAGGAAAGCCCCATAGCATCATCCGCAGTCCTAATACGCCCTCACGCATGTTTGAAAGAATGTGGGACCGTATTCGGAGCGGCTTCGTATGGCAAGGCGAATTGGAAAACCGGGCAAAAGATGGCTCTGCTTTTTGGGTATACCTCACTATCACACCTGTGTTAGATGCAGAAAAGAAACCCTATAAGTATATTGGTGTAGCCTTTGACATTACCCGCCAAAAAGTGCAGGCTCAGCGGCTGAAAGAGGCACTCCACCAGCTGGAGACACAAGCAGGAAGATTGCCGCATAGACTGGAGGTATTACCTTGGTTTCTTACCGACTGCAATGGAATAATTCAAGCGGCAAGTCCTGCCCTCCTTCGCATGCTAAGCTATAGCGCAGAGACCTTCATCGGACAGCCTGCTCGTATCCTTCGCAGTTCTCAAACCCCTGACTACATATTTCTCCAGCTATGGGCTACTATCGGCAGGGGCAGGCCCTGGCAGGGCCTTATTACAAATAGAGATGGGAAAGGTGTAGAGCAGTTGTATTTTCTTTCTATTTTCCCTCAGGAAGAGTATTACTTAGCTGTTCTTCTACCTGCTGCGGAAGCATGTGAGAATCTGAAGGCAGAGTGGCTCAAAAACTACGCTCCCTTAGACGCTCTACGGGATTATGAGATGATCCTCCAGGCTAAAGATCATGAAATCTACGAACTCAAGCAGATCATTCAGTCTCTCCAATCACATTTTTCATGAAAAATAAAGTTTTCTTGATTATATGGGATGGGTGGGGCATAGCGGAGGAGCCTTCCCTAAGCGCGATTGACGCAGCGCATACGCCGTTCTATGATAAGATTCGTAGAGAGTACCCTTTTACGCACTTAGAAGCTTCAGGTGAGGCGGTAGGCCTTCCTCCCGGGCAGATGGGTAATTCAGAAGTGGGTCATCTCCATATTGGGGCAGGGTTTGTAGTATGGCAGGACCTCATACGGATTGAGAGAGCCCTCACGCCTGAGTTCCCTCAGAAGAATCCTACCTTTACGGCTCTCCTTCAGTATCTCAGGGAGACAGGGCATCCCCTTCACCTCTTAGGACTTGTTTCTGAGGGGGGTGTTCATAGCTCTCTCAAGCATCTCCTTCAGCTTTTAGCCCTACTAAAAGCAGCAGATTTGACGAATCCCATTTATATCCATGCCTTCTCTGATGGACGCGATACAGACCCCAAAAGTGCCCCGACTTATATTGCCAAACTAGAGAGTTTTCTCCAGGATTTTCCCCGAGCTCGCATAGCTTCTCTCATCGGCCGTTATTATGCGATGGATCGAGACAGGCGGTGGGAACGGACACGTGTAGCCTATCATCTACTGGTGAATGGACAAGGAGAGCTATTTCCCTCTGCTGAAGCAGCCCTTCAGTCTTCCTATCAGCAAGGGATCACAGACGAATTTGTGAGGCCTGCGGTGATAGGAGAGCCTGTCCTTCTCAAGCCTCAGGATGCTGTGCTCTTCTTTAATTTTCGCAATGACAGACCACGGCAGCTCGTTCAAGCTCTATATGCAGGAGAGATTCCTGATACTAAGAGTGGGCGTGCTGCTGTACCTTTTCCAGAAGACCTCAAGCCCCTACCCCTTTATTTCGTAACACTCACAGAATATGATCCCGCCCTCACAGAAAGGGGCGTCAAATTTCTTTTTGGAAAAACGCAAATTCAGAATCCCTTAGGAGCTGTAATCGCCGAAGCAGGGCTGCGCCAGCTTAGAATCGCTGAAACAGAAAAATATCCGCATGTTACTTATTTTCTGAATGGTGGCCAAGAGCTACCTTTTCCAGGAGAGGAAAGAATTCTTATACCTTCCCCCAAGGTACCTACCTATGATATGAAGCCAGAAATGAGTGCTTACGAAGTGAGAGATGCTCTACTCCCTATCCTACTGGAAGGCAAAATAGACTTCATATGCCTCAATTTCGCTAATCCTGACATGGTGGGGCATACAGGAGTATGGGAAGCAGCAATAAAAGCTTGTGAGACGGTGGATAACTGCTCTGAGAAGCTCGTAGAAGCTGCACTAAAGGCAGGTTACCTTGTACTCCTAATCGCTGACCATGGAAACGCAGATAGGATGCGTAACCCCGATGGTACGCCTCATACTGCTCACACTACCGCCCCTGTACCCTGTGTACTGATTAGTACCTATCCTCTGCCCTATAAGCTACATACGGGTATTTTACCCCAAGTAGCCCCCACAGTACTTAGCCTGATGGGGCTTCCTATTCCTTCAGAGATGCTCCCCCCACTTATTTCACTTTGAATTCTTAGACAAGGCAAAGCTAAAAACGACTGGAACCCCAGGTTTTCAAAAAGAGTTGTACCGCACATAGCAAGCATCTTCTGTTTAGCCTACTCACTACACTAAAGCTATTCGCACTTCACAAGTCACTTTGGGCTCACCACCTATACCTCAGCGTAAGAGTAATGCATTGTCCCATGATAGGTCCCCACACCAGAGAAGCATCCATATAGGGAGAAAAGGGGGCTTCAGGGGCAATCACGGGCCAGGATTGACGGAAGCCTGTCAAGTTTTCTCCTCCCAGTTGGATTTCCCACTCATCAATGCGATGGGTTAGTTGTAGGGTAAGAAGGGCATAAGAAGGGGTTTTAGAGGGAATCCGATACGGCAAAGGGCTGCCCTCTAAGGAAGGTAGCTGCTGAGGACCTACCCATGAAATAATGCCATCCACCTGCCATCTCCTTGATAGCGTCATCCAGCTAAGCCAAAAGACAACTCTTTGACGCGGAAGTAGAAAACGAAAAAGATATTTTCCTTCTAAGAGAGGCTGCCATACCTCCTGGTGCTTGTAAGTAAGCTGCAGTCGCAAACGATCTATCCATTCAACTGCTACTTCCGCATAAAGCGTCTGGTAGTAAGTAGGTTGAGACCCGGAAAAAAGCCTAATCTCCCAGAAGCGTTGTATATCCCACAAGAATGGTTGCTTGATTCTTGCCTGAACTCCATCTAAGGAGAACCGAACTAAGGCATCTCCTATCATAAATGTATGTTGCCAGAAAAACCCATGTGTCCAAGCACTTTCAACGGCAGGCCAGCCGGGAAAGGCTATTCGCCACTGTCTATTACTCATTAGGAAAGAGAGGCTTTCCGTCATAGGGTCTGGCACCCGCCATGAGCGCCCACTAGATAAACGCAGAATGCCTGTAGGATTATATTGCCACCTTAAGTGTACCCTTGGAACAAACTGCCAGCCCCAATACGAATGCCAGTCCGCTCTTCCCCCGAGCACTAAACTAAGCTGGGAAAGAGGAGTTAAGGAAATTTCAGAAAATATACCGGGAATATGTTCGGGTCTCCGCCAGACTGTGTCGTAACCATGCCAGGTATGCAGAGACTCTGCATAGTGAGCCCCCTGATAGCTCATGCCCACGTACAGGAGCCATCGTGTGTCTCCTATGGGCTCCCTATAGATGAGCTGCATCCACCCCAGGGGCTGCTGGGCTGCATAATGGTTAAATCCCGCCTGAAGAGCGGACTGGAACCATCGCCCTTGTCCTAAGAGACTCAGACCGCGCCCTTGGGAAAATACCCAGCCCCTTCGTAGAGAAAGCTGCGCAAAATGAAGCACTTGATAGACCCCCCATGCTTCCAACGAGGCAATCTGAGAGGGAGAGCGAAATTCTATTTGACCCCCCCAACGCACATCCGTAAGCCCCTCTACTTCTAGCTCAATCAAGTTTCCTATGCTGTCTCGCCACAGTCGCTTCATCAGAGCGTGCCCTTGACGAAAAAGCGGAATATCCAGAAACCTATCTCTATTATGATCCTGTAAGAAGGCAGAACGAAAAGGTGTCCAACCTACACTCCCAAGACCCAGAAATATGCCCTTTTTAGCTGGGCTCTGCCATCGTCCGCTGAGAAAGAATTCTCCTGTGGTGCGTGCTATTCCCTCTATCACCTGCTCTTTAGATTGCATGTCTTCTTCATTGAGGTAAGTAGCTTGTATCTGACCAGCTGCACCATCAAACCCATGGAGCACACTTCCTATGCCTTTAGTGAGAGATAGGCTCTGAATCCATAGCGCAGGCAAGAAATGCGCAGACCATGGGCGGTACAAACCTGTAGAAAGGGGCTTGCCCTCATACCAAATAGGGCTATGGGCAGGCTCAAACCCTAATAGACGCAGTTGCCTAATCCCTAAATTTCCATCAGGGAAAGTCATATCTACAAGAGCTGTACTCTCAAAAGCCTGAGAAAGATTACAACAGGGCGCAGCAGTAATCACCTTCCTATCTAGAACCTGCACAGGCAGCCCAGAGAGTTTTCTTTGAGGTCCTACATCTTGTATGGGCTGGACAGGTATCTCAACTGAAGGAGCTATTTCCCATTCAATCTCCCTCTCAGGAAAATAAGGTACTACTAAGCTATCTCCGCTCCTTTCACTGAGCAGTATAGCAGGCCACGCAGGAGGTGGAGCAATCCTAAAATAACCCTCACTATCCGTAAGCGTGCTGATAGAGGTACCCGACCACCAGACTTTTACATTGCCTATGGGCTTGCCCCCCTCTTTTAGGTAGCCCCCAATCTGCTGAGCCCATATAAGGCTTATTCCCACTACTATGCCGCGCACTTTACAAAGATTTGTGATATAGAGTTTTCCTTAATAGCTTATATCTGCTCTCACCCCCTACTCTCGGATAATGACACCTTTTAGGGTTCTTGAAAAAGTTAAGAGGTTTTCTCTACTTTTGCAGTGCGATGCTAAGTAGGGTCTATAAAGTAGGATGTGTGTGGGGAGCAGTGGCTTTGCTATGGGGTCAGCCTAAAATAGTGTCTATTCGCAGATTAGAGAGGTGGAGCGAGCTGGGACTATATGAAAAAATTATCGCTTATTACGACAAACAGCCCCACCTCTTCTCACCTAAACATCTTCTATATGTGGCAGAAGCGTATTATAACTTAGGCAAAACCCAAGAAGCCTATGCTCTTTATACCCAATGCCTATATCAAGGTGGGCACCTATGGGCTGCTAAACATCTCCTTGCCTATGCCCGCTTACTTCATCTGCGAGGCGAAAGTGAGCGCGCAGCACACTACTACAAACTCTATGCTGAACAGTCATCAGACTCTCAGGCTGTCTTTTTAGCTCTCTCACAGATACCCAACTGTCAAAGACTATTTCCTTCCGCAGAATGGCGTGTAGAAGCTGTAAATGAACTGAATGGATGGGCCCCTGTGTATGCTGCTTGGTGGACAGGCACGCAGCTGTACGCAGTTTCACGTGCAAAACACCTAAATGCCCCAGTAGACCGAACAGGACTCCCTTATGAGCGAATTGTACCTTCCTCTCCGGTTCGCTACCGATATCACCAGGCTGTGATAGGTTCTATCCAGGATACACTTCTTCTTTACCTTTCTAAAGGCAAGGGCAAGGTATATTCCTGCTATCCCACTCCTCAAGGGTGGAGTAAGCCCAAGCCTTGGCGTAATATATCCCTTGGTCCCAAATGGAGTGTGAGTTTAGCAATAGACCCAAAGACACAGGATATATATTTTACTGCAGACCCCGCTCCCTACAAAGGGAGACGAGATATCTACCGCCGCCGCTGGATAGGAAGTAAATATGCACCCCCAGAGAGATTAGCCTCTCCTATCAATACCTCCTACGACGAGGATGCACCTTTTATTGTGGGTGATACTTTATTTTTCGCCTCAAATGGGCCCCTTAGTGCAGGCGGGTACGATATTTTCTACGCTGTGCGCGTGGGAGAAAGAGAATGGGGGGAGCCCAAACCCTTGCCAGCCCCTATCAACTCCTGCGCAAATGATATTTACTTCTACCCCTTTTCCTCTTCTCATATCTACTTTTCCTCTGACAGAGAGGGTATCATGCGGGTATACAGGGCTACCTATGCACCACCACCCCCACCACCCCCTCCTCCACCACCACCTCCACCTCCCCCTACGGTAGTTCACGAAACTTTGGCACCTCCCCCACCTAAGCGCACTTCTCTCTACGGCAGAATCTTCCATCGTAACACAAAGCAAGGCGTAGAAGGAGCAATCATTCTTGTAGACTCAGTCTCTCAAAAGGAAGTCATAGGGATACGCAGTACCCCTGCAGGTGAATTTCGCTTATACCCTCCAGAAAAGAATAAGGTATACTATCTCTATGCACAAGCCGAAGGCTTCATGACGCACGTGCAAGTGCTAAGAATACCGGCGGACGAAGTAGAAATAGGCCCCTTAGAAATCTACCTTTATCCTATTGAAATGGAGGCTGTATTTGCTCTACGCAACATCTACTTTGATTTCAATAGCGATAAGCTCAAACCAACCTCTCTCCCAGAACTCAATCGCGTCAAACGGCTCTTAGAAGAGAACCCAAATATAAGACTCAGATTCTCAGGTCATACTGACAACATAGGTCCTGACAAGTACAACCAAGAGCTTTCAGAACGAAGAGCCCGGGCTGTATATCAGTGGCTCCGAGAACAGGGTATCCACCCTATCCAGATGGAGTACATAGGATATGGTGAGACTCGCCCCATCGCCTCTAATGCTACAGAAGAAGGACGAGCACAAAACCGTCGCATAGAAATGGAAGTAGTAGGAATAAAACGCTCTTCTTCTACCCTTCATAAGTCCCCCACCCTGCCTGCCCAGCCAGAAAGTAGATAGCTCCTAAGATATCCTTTGTTTGCGGTTTCTCCTCCTCTTCACCTAACTACCACAAATGAGGAATGAGGCTTATATTTTGGAGGCCTTCTTCACTTTTATGAGACTTCTAGCTAATCTGTAGCAACAGAGTCCTCTCGTTAAGCATTTCTCTTGAGGATTAAGCTAATCGGTCAGCCTATTACTAAAAGGAAAAAGCGCTGTGTCTTCATGATAGAAGAGACTCCTAACGTAGCTCTTCTAAAGAGGCTAATCTGACAGCGAACCCCCTAATAAACAGCCTCCTTACCTCAATTCTCTAAGTTCCACCTCAGTTATATCTGACAATCTATAAGCACAAGCTATGTGAAAACTTGCCTAAGTTTTTTACTTTTTTCTTTTCTTGCAAAACCTTAGGAAAGATCGGAAAGTAGTACAAAGGTATCAGCATCCTGCCAAGCAGGGAACTTCTCCCGATATGCATATAGCTCTGTCTGGGAGAGGGTATAGAAAAATACTCCTTCTGCTGTGCCTGCATTTAGACATTCTCTGCCTTGAAAATCATATAAAGCACTACCGCCGAGATAAGAATGTCCTGTGGCATCCTCGCCTATGCGATTGACGCCCAGCACATAAGCCTGATTCTCAATGGCTCTTGCGCGTAGGAGAGACTCCCAGTGAGCATGACGCACGGCAGGCCAATTTGACACATAGATGAGGAGGTCGTACGCATACTTGGATGTTCGGCGACTCCAAACAGGGAAACGCAGATCATAACAAATAAGTGGAGCTATGTACCATCCCCTCCACTCTATTAAGAGCTGTTCCTTGCCAGCAGTATACCAATGGTGCTCTTCAGCCATACGAAAGAGATGTCTTTTGTCATAAAACTTATAGCCTCCATCTGGGAAAACCGTATAAGCTCGGTTGCGAGTACTTCCTCCCACTCGCACCATCAAGCTGCCTATAAAAAGAGCTTGATAGGTAGCTGCCCATGCTTGCATCAACCTTAGAGAAGGACCCGGCTCCTCCTCAGCAATTTGCGTATTCATGGAGAAACCCGTACTCCACATTTCAGGTAAGACCCACACCTCTGCTTCACTCCCATATTCAGAAAGCCATCTTTCTATCCGAACAGCATTTAGGGTAGGAGCTTCCCAAGCTAAGTCAAGCTGAAACCAGCCTACCCGCAAGGTGGAACCTGCCATGCTTTTTTTCAAAATTACAGAAAACTCTGAGAACCCGGAACTTTTTCATAGTTTTTTGCGTTTCCCACAGCGTGCGAGAAAGGGTAATAGAGACAGCCCAGCAGCTCTTTCTCCAGCAGGGACTGCGAGCTACAACAATGGATCAAGTAGCAGAGTCGGTAGGTATCGCAAAAAAGACACATTATGAGCATGTCCCTGCAAAAGAGGCTCTCATAGAAGCAAGTGCAGAGACATTCCGTGCG
>JANXCJ010000140.1 GCA_025060275.1 Bacteroidia bacterium
CAGGAGACCTTCTGAATGCCGTTAGCTATGCAGGCTTTCCTTTTGCCGTAAATGGCTATACGGCTCTGGCTGGCACGGCAGTGTATGGGCTGCGGCAGGCAGGTGCAACTAATACATGGGGTGCGATCCAAGGCGAGGAGCGGTCGGGTACAGCGAATGCCTCTGGTGTCGTCGGTGATGCAGGGAGCAATAATCAGAGAGGCGTTTTCGGGATCAAACCAAATGCTGGTTTCTCGGGTTTTGGTGGGCTTTTTGTCAATGACCTGGGCTATACAGGGGGATTTTACAATGTTTCAGATGGAAGATATAAGAAGGATGTTATTCCTCTCAAAGAAGTCCTTCCTGCCCTCCTTTCCCTCCAAGCCTATCGCTATCACTACACGCTGGATATCTTAGGCGGGGATGAGCGTTACTACTATGGGTTTATGGCGGACGAGGTAGAAAGACTTTTTCCCGATTTAGTAGCGGAGAAGGATTTTGGGGCGCCGCGGCGGCGCTCAGGCCCTCCCCTCGGTCCTTCGGAGCTTCGCCTCAAAGCCGTAAGTACTATCTCGCTTATTCCTATCCTTGTGGAGGCTATCAAGGAACAGCAGGCGCAGATAGAGGCGCTTCGCCAGGAGCTGGAGAAGCTCCGAAAGAAGGTTTCCTCTGCTCAGGAATAAAGCTTAACGCAGGGGGTAAGTAGGAGAGCCTGCCCTTCCCTGCGTGCAAGGCAAGCAAAATAATGAAGCCGGGCAGGCTCTCTACCTCTTCAAGTACGAGTCAAGCCCAACTGAACTCCTCTAACTAAAGAGACATTTGTTGGGAATGAACCCCTTAGAGTTTTCGGTCAGTTAGCGAATGTGCCAGCTATCTCTGAGAGCAGTGCAAGCAAGCCATTATACAGTTTGATAAGGGCTTTGAGAGAGAGGACTTTGTTTAGCGTAAAATCCGCAGGAAATATCTCCTAAGCTGGCAAAAGGGGGTAGTTGCCCGCCTTTTGGTACAAGTCCTTTTTTATGTAGCTGAGAAACATGGAAAACTAATTTCTCAGAAAAGTAAGTACTGGAAGGAACTACCGAAGCGGGCTAAGCGGCGGCTGGAAGGAGTATATATTACTGGAAGATTAGCCTATTCGTTTGAGAAAGGGCTTCACTTGATGTCAGAGTCCTCTACCAAACTCAGGAAGACTTAGAAGAACAGATAGGATACTCTAAGCCTCTGAAGGAGCCTCTACGGAAACTTTTTGATGTACCCTAAGGTAGCACATCTGTAGTGATGGTGCATGAAAACTCTTCACAGTCTCTCTCGGACTCAAGCATCTGACACAGAAAGGTGTAAGTACACGCCTCTGTGTCAGAGAGACGCTCATTAGTGGAATACTAGCTCTGTGGCTAGTCTAAATGGGATTTTGCTTAATAACATAGCTCGGACGATACTAGCGCAGGCTTATGCCCTCTTGGTACTTGATAGTCTCTATGATTTGACTATGCCAAAAGGCTACTTGGAGAAATGTATTGGTTATAGGGCCACCTGAGAGTGCAATAGGAAGTAGAGTCATAAGCGCTTCAGAATGAAAACATAGGGTGTCAATTTTCTCCAAGAAGCTGAGCCATAAAAAGTTGAAGCTTAAGCAGACTTAGCTTAGGAGTGGTGTAGCTTTGCCCCATGGGGGTGTGGAGCTACTCTAATTCCTCTCACTTCCTCAAAGGTCTACCACTTTGACGCCTATCCAAAGGTGAGGCTCAGGTGAGAAAAGGGAGAGCCCCAGTCAAGATGAGCTTAGGGAGCACGCTGAGGCTTCTTCCCAAACCTTATAGCACCTGAAAAAGCATCTGAGTTATGTAAAAAAGGGCTGTTCAGTCAGAAGAAAGTTAGTGTGCTTACCTTTGTGATGTCATGCGAGCTTGGGGTTTCTATACAGGGGGTAGAATTTATACGCTGGTTTCTTTGAGGTGTTACGTTTGGCAGTCATTTTACTCGGATGCTTCTCATGGTTTCTTGGTGCCTGCCGCAGATTTTTACCCGTCTCTCTAAGTCGCGATGGATAGGCGAGAGTGGATTGGCGCATGAAAATCCCTATATCTGCAAGTGGAAGGAAAATATCTAAGTTTATACCAAATATGGTAAATAAATTGTCAGTTAAGTCCAGCGTATCATGATAAATGTTTTACAGGTTAGCCTACTTAAAGATGATATTATCCCTACGAGGACTTTCGTGAGCGTTCTTTTGGTAGCTGGTCATACTATCTTCTCGGTACATCTTTGTGGTCAGGATGTTTCTGATAGCTTGGGCTTGGCTCGTCCAGAGGCTTATCCAGAACCGCCCTTTTTCATACATCCGCTCAAGCGCCTAAGCGATCAGGAGCTGAGGGAGAAACGAGAAGGTACTTTCGTAACAGGGCTTCCCCGCTGGGAGTACGATCCGATACGCGGCTTTGGGATTGGTGCAGAGGGATTTCTTTATGTGAATAAAACACGCAAAGACCCCTTTTTCGCATATACCCCCTACCGGTATCGGATAGACATGAATGTCTTCATCTTTCAGAATACCCGCTATCATTTAGTAGGGAATTTTGATGCGCCATTTCTGGGAGATGCTCCCTATCGGATGCGAGCCAATATTGAGATTATTCGTGATCCTGATGCACAGTACTGGGGAATTGGTCGCAAGCATCTTTTTCAGGCTCTTATAGCTCCTGCTCGCAGCTCTGGAGAGGTTCCAAGGACATTTCAGCGAGTAAATGCATATGAAGAAGCCCTGTCTGAGGCTTTCTTAGGCTCAGATGGGAGGTATTATACAGACGAAAACTATACGCGCATGCTTTTAGAATCTCAGTTATATAATGTTGGTTTTGAGCGACTTTTGGCGGGGGGGCGACTACGGCTTTTCGTTGGATATGAAGTGGATTTGACTCGGTTTCGTAGCCATGCGGGCAGACGATTCAAGGTAGCTGGTCCTGACGGAGAAGTAGTGGAGGCCATTCAGCGACGCACTCGTTTGGATGAAGAGGTAGCCGATGGAACCTGGACTCAACTCAGTCTCACGGGCTATGAGGAAAGTCGCCGTTGGTGGGTTTCAAGCATTTTAGCTTGGGCAGTGATGTATGACACCCGAGATTTAGAGCCAGACCCAACGCATGGGGTATTTTTAGAGTATTCACATGAGCTTCAAGCGCCATGGCTCGGGGGTGACTTTCGTCAAAATAAATTTATGGTGCAGACGGTAGGGTTTTATACGCCGCTGCGGTGGGGGCGCTGGGGGCGGCTCACTCTTGCAGGACTTGCGGCTTTTGGATACATCTGGGGGTCCCGTATCAACTTCATTGAACTTTATGATATTTCTAGCCAAGCCGAAGCGGGAGGTATTCTTGTGCTCGGGGGTGCGCGATCGGTTCGGGGCTTCCGAGAGAGTCGCTTCGTGGCTCCAGCTGTGGCACAGGTCAATTTAGAACTGCGGACCCATCTTTATGGCTTTCGCCTATTGCGGCAGGATTGGATCATCGGTACAGTAACCTTCTATGACATGGGGAGTATCTGGGATAACCTTCGTCAAATCAAATCTTCCACACAAGGATGGATAGGCGCCCCTGGCGCTGGCTTGCGCCTCGCGTGGAATCAAAGTACTATTCTTCGCTGGGACATTGCCCGCAGCCGCGAAGGAACTCAAACTTTTTTCGCTTTTCAGCATATCTTCTAAGTTCCCTCCTATCCATTACCCAAGAGCTTGACTCCAACTCTCCATCCCTTGTATAGTTTTGGCTGTATAAGGTGTATTCCCGGTGAAGTGGACGGACTGCATGCCTTTCTCATTCCTCTCCTAGCCAACTTCGTAGGGCTTTCCAGACTCGCTGGCGAACTTGATAAATATGAGCCTTGACAGTATTCTCCTTGATGCCTAGTTTCTGAGCTACTTCTTTATAGGAGAGGCTACTCTGCCATACAGTCTGAAACACAGTTTTCTGCATGGGAGGCAAAGCTGAGACAGTTTTTTCTACTTCTTGCAAAAGTCTCGTGTAATTGGGCAAAGGCTCGCCTGCTGGCTCTTCCCACTCTTCTGAATCTTTCCATAGCCAAGGTAAAAGGGGGCTAGCCTTTCTGCGTTGGAGGGTACGCAGCGCTTCTCTTCGGGCGATGGTGTATAACCAGCTTGAGAAGGCTGCTTCTCCCCTGAAAGTATGGCAGTATTTCCATGCTTTGAGAAAGATTTCCTGTACAATATCTTCTACTTCTTCTGGGTCTTTTATCCAATAGGCTACCCAGCGCTTCACTTGAGCATAGTGTGTGCGAGTCAGCTCTTCAAAGGCTTCTAAGCGGGTCTCTTCTAACTGAAGGCGCTCCCAGATTGTTTCTTTCATGCGTATAGGGTGAGAGGATACAAGGATATACAGGGTTTAATCCTAAGTCTGTATTACTCCTACAGGGAAGGATTGCGGTTCGTAGCCCCACTGCGCTGCCTCTATCATTAGAGAAAGGTATTTGCGAGTCTCGTGGGGATGAATAATCTCGTCTACCCAGAGGCGTGCAGCAGCATAGAGGGGACTCATTTGCTTCTCATAGCGGCTACGAATCTCTTCTAAGAGCTTTTTTTCCTCTTCTTGGGTGAGCTTTTGTCCCTTCTTGTATGTCTGGAGAAGTGTGTGAGCTGCTTGAGTACCGCCCATTACTGCGATACGGGCAGTAGGCCATGCGACCATGAGCCTTGGGTCATAAGCTCGTCCGCACATCGCATAATTCCCTGCCCCATATGAATTTCCTACTACTATCGTATATTTAGGCACTACACTGTTTGCTACAGCATTTACCATCTTAGCTCCATCTTTGATGATACCCCCCTGTTCGGAGCGAGTGCCTACCATAAAACCTGTTACATCCTGCAAGAAAACTATAGGAATCTGCTTTTGATTGCAATTCAAAATAAAGCGAGTAGCTTTGTCTGCCGAGTCAGAATAGATGACTCCACCGAATTGCATTTCGCCTCGTCCTGACTTTACGACGCTGCGCTGATTAGCTACTATGCCGACAGGCCAGCCTTCTATATAGGCATAACCTGTGATTATAGTCTTTCCATAGCCGGCTTTATACTCTACGAAGGAGTTCTCA
>JANXCJ010000141.1 GCA_025060275.1 Bacteroidia bacterium
GCTCCATTTACGGGCAATTCTTTGACGAGGCGTGCCCCTGCTGCTTTGGCTTTGCTTATGAGTGCCCGTACAGCCACCACCTCACCCGAAACCACAAGCTGCCCGGGAGAGTTGTAGTTCGCGGGCACTACGATACCTTCCAAGACTTGCCTGCATAAATCCTCTATGAGATTATCAGGCAGACCTATGATAGCCGCCATCATGCCGGGACGAGCATCGCACGCTTCCTGCATTGCTTCTGCTCTCACTTTCACAAGATTTAGACCTTCTTCAAAAGAAAACACCCCCGCTACTGCTAAGGCAGTGAATTCTCCGAGTGAGTGCCCTGCCGTCGCTTGAGGCTCTATCTGGCGAGCGTATGCTACCGCGTACCCGTGCAGATAAAGGGCAGGCTGGGTTATAGAGGTTCTCTGCAGTGCTTCTGGAGGGCCCTCAAACATAAGTTGACGTAGGGGCTGACCTGTGATACTTTCTGCTATCTCAAAAAAAACTCTCACATCTTTTCGGCTCTCATAGAGAGATTTTGCCATTCCGACAGTTTGAGAGCCCTGACCCGGAAAAAGCAGGGCTACAGCCATCAAGCTGCCTTTATTTTCTCCACAAGGGCAGTGAAAGCTTGTGGCTGAGTTACAGCTAAGTCAGCCAACATTTTTCTATTCAGCGTGATGCCCGCTGCCTTCAAGCGGCTTATAAATGTGCTATAAGAGATCCCATGGGCACGCGCAGCCGCATTAATCCGAATTATCCACAAGCGCCGAAAATCCCGCTTTTTGCGCCTGCGGTGAATGTAGGCATATACCCAGCCTTTCTGAAGCTGATTATGCGCATGACGAAATACATTTTTCTTGCGTCCCCAATATCCTTTTGTAAGCCGGAGGACCCTGCGACGGCGTTCCCTTGAAGCTACCCTATTCTTTGTTCGCATAGGACTCAGTGATAAATAGTGAGAAGAGAAATACGAGGCTTATCTGCCTTTGTTACGAGACGATCTTTCCGAAGAGCTCGCTTGCGACGATGACTTTTAGAGGAAAAGTTATGGCGGCGCCCCGTCGCTTTGTGAAGTAGCTTACCTGTAGCTGTCTTTTTGAATCGTTTCTGACTTCCTGAATGACCCTTCATGCCGTACAAAGATAAAAGAATAAGGCCACATAGTTTCAAGAGTTTCTTATAGATAATTACCTGTCCGTTAGTTCTTTATTTTCTCCTCTTCTACCTTAGGGGGATGAATCCAGAATACTTCTACTACCGGGTTATGGAGAAGCTTTTCCGCTGCTTTCTGGGCTATACTAGAGGCTGTCTGTTCATCGGGAGCTTGAATTTGAAGCAGAAAAGCTCTTCCAGCTCGCACCTGCGTCACCTCAGGGTATCCTAAGCGTTGAATAGCACGGTGGATAGTTTCGCCCTCAGGGTCTAAAAGGACTGGACGAGGCAAGACAGTAATCAATACTTGGTAGGTTGGCATTACAGAGAACGCTTAACCTGTACTTCCTCAAAGCATTCTATGAGATCCCCATGCTTGATGTCCTGAAAACCTTCTACGATGATTCCACATTCATAGCCTTCAAGAACTTCTCGGACATCCTCTTTGAAGCGTCTAAGAGAGGCTATTGAGCTTGTGTACAATACTACTCCTTCTCGGATAATGTGAGCTTTGGCGCCTCGTTGGATTTTACCTTCTATTACCTTGCACCCTGCTACTGTGCCTACCTTAGGAATCTTGAATATCTCTCGCACCTCAGCTACGCCGATAGTCTCCTGTTGTATGACAGGAGCAAGCATGCCAGAAATCGCACTCTTAACTTCATCTATGATGTCATAAATCACATTGTAGAGGCGTATTTCCACATTATGCTGCTTAGACAGTTGGCGAGCAGTATGGCTAGGGCGCACTTGGAAGCCTACTATAAGGGCATTAGATGCTTTGGCTAAGAGCACATCGCCATCGGTGATTTGACCTACTCCTCGGTGAATTACATTTACCTGGACTTCCGGGGTAGAGAGTTTTACAAGAGAGTCTGTGAGCGCTTCCAGAGAGCCGCTTACATCTGCTTTTACAATCAAATTAAGTTGTTTTGACTGTCCTGAGGCTATGCCCTCTAATAAGCTGCCTGAGAGACGGCGCCGCTCTTTTTCTCGCATGAGTTCAGCTCGGCGATGAGCCATGTCTCGCGCAGTACTCTCTTCATCAAGTACATATAATTTTTCCCCTACCTCAGGTACCCCACTTAGACCTAATACCTGTACGGGCTGAGAAGGAAGTGCCTTATCTATCCGCCTGCCTCTCTCGTCCAATAAAGCTCTTACCTTTCCAAAATATTGTCCTGCTATGATTACATCACCTACCCGAAGTGTGCCTGTTTGCACCAGTACTGTTGCCACAGGGCCGCGTGCCTTATCTAATTGGGCTTCAATAATAGTACCCTTTGCAGGACGGTTGGGATTGGCTTTGAGCTCCAGGAGCTCTGCTAAAATCAATACTTTTTCCAATAATTCGTTGATTCCAATACCTTTTTTAGCAGATATGAGCTGAGAAGGGTATTGTCCACCCCATTCTTCTACGAGGAAACCTGCTTCTGCTAACTCTTGACGAATACGATCAGGATTAGCTGTATCCTTATCTATTTTGTTGATAGCAAAGATAATAGGTACATTCGCTGCTTGGGCGTGACTAAGGGCTTCTAGTGTCTGGGGGCGCACGTGGTCATCCGCTGCAACTACTATGATGGCTATATCTGTAACTTGGGCGCCGCGAGCTCGCATAGCCGTAAAGGCCTCATGTCCCGGCGTATCCAAGAAAGTGATTTTTTGTCCATCAGGTAAGGTAACCTCATAAGCCCCGATGTGTTGCGTAATACCCCCTGCTTCTCCAGCTACTACATTTGTGTTACGAATGTAGTCTAACAAAGTAGTTTTGCCATGGTCTACATGTCCCATTACTGTGACAATAGGAGGACGGGGTTTAAGGTCTGCGGGAGACTCTGGGAGGCTGGTAAGCTTCTCAAGTGTGTCATCTAGAGTAATAAAGGTAACCTGAAACCCAAATTCCTCTGCAATGATAGCTGCTAAGTCCCTCTCTAATCTCTGATTGATAGAAGTGGGATATCCTAACTCTAAACACTTGGCTATTATTTGATTCACAGGCACATTTAGAGCTTTAGCTAGCTCAGCAGCAGTAATATACTCGGCGATCTGGATAGTAGTAGCCGCCGCTTCAGCCTCCATTCGTTCTAACTCTCGCTTGCGTTCTCGCTGCTTATACTTTTCTTGTCGGAATCTTCTGCGGGTAGCTATGTCCCCCGTAGCCTTAAGTTGAGACTTTACGGGACGGCGCTGGCTGGGTGATGTCTGAGAAGTGCGCAAGGTTGGTGGCGGCATAGCAGTAATATCTTTACGCTTTTTACGTGTCCTTTTTCTCTTTCTTTTGCTTCTAATCTCCGATTCTCCTTCTTCTCTCCATTTCCCCTCTTCTGACAGGTCTGATACTTCTGGCTCTGAGATTGGCAAGAGTTCTTCACTTGGCTTTTCTGGCGCTACTTCAATAATAGGAGGTATGTCAGGAATGATGATAGGAGACTTACGGCGACGAGGCTCTTTTAACTCTATCTTACCAATAACACCAAGCTCCTTAAGTATCTCTTCATTTTTCTCCTGAGAAGAAGTCTTGGGTGTAGCCTCTTCAGCGGGGTATGTAGGAGATTGGGGTGGCATAACGGGTGCTATGGGAGAAGAAGGAGGATTAGGAGGAGTAGGCTTGTTTATGCTTCCTAACTTCCATTTTGGGGGTAACTCTATCTTTCCTCGGACAGGCAAAGGAGGAAGAGAAACTTCGGACTGCCATGAGGATTTAGTTGAAAGGCTTAGAGGCTCCGTATGAGAGGTGCTTACTTTCTCGGAGGGTTGCTCCTTTATGCCTCTACCATACTGTTGCAGAAGTTTCTGATATGCATCTTCTGATATACGAGCGGTAGAAGAAGGCTTTACCTCATATCCCAGCCTCGCTAGCTCCTCTGCTAGCGTCTGGAGGGATACATTTAGTTCAGTAGCAATTTCAGCTAACTTATAAGATTTTACACTCATTCCTCAAACTCAGCCTGTAGGATTTCATACACTCGCTGAAGTGTAGCCAGGTCTATCTGAGTCCGCTTTTGCACTTCATCTATGGGGGACTGCAACACAGCCTGAGCTGTGAGGAAACCCTCCTTCTGTAAGGTTCTCAAAATAGACTCCGGGATTTCATCGCTAAATTCAGAGAGTTCTATGTCTTCTTCTTCGCCATATTCAGATGCTTCTCGGATGTCAAGCTCATATCCGAGCAGTTCTTGGGCAAGACGAACATTTATTCCTTCTCTACCTACTGCACGAGGGTATTCTTCTGGAGCCACGAAGACCTTTGCATAGCGGCGGTGGGGATACAAGTCTATATACATGACTGTAGCCGGAGCTAATGCGCGAGAAATCATCAGCTTTACATCCGAGTTATAGGGTATTATATCTATGTATTCTCCTCTTAGCTCTTCTACTATGGGTCGTATGCGTACCCCTTTCACACCCACACAAGCACCTACGGGATCAATCCTGTCATCATAGCTTTCCACAAGTACTTTCGCCCTTTCTCCAGGGATTCTTACGACTTTTTTTATGCTTATAATCCCGTCGTAAATCTCAGGAATTTCTAACTTCAATAGAGCTTCTAAAAATAAAGGCGAGGTGCGTGATAGCACTACAATAGGTCGGGTGGGAGAAACTTTTCTAGGGTCTAATACTTGTTGTATTACGGCCTTTACTACGCTAGAGGCTGT
>JANXCJ010000142.1 GCA_025060275.1 Bacteroidia bacterium
GTTCCGCAGGCGATATAAAACTTCTTTGAGTGAATTTATCTCCTCTTCTTCCCCTTGGGCTGGTGCATCTTGGGTGATTATGTAAGCATATGGCACAAAATGATTAGGAATATAAAGAGTCCCCTCTTCATTAGAGTTAGGTTTGACTGGAAGCAGGTGGTTAAAAATATCAGCCAGGGATGATAGCCTATCTTGCAGTTGTAGTAAATAAAACACGCTTTCTCTTCTAAGGCTGTCCTGCCTTAGGCTAATAAAAGCCTTTTCATAAGGACCTCGAAGTACTGACAAAGCATCTACCCAGTCGGCTAATGTAGCTTCTTTCAAGCCTATGTGAATCTCTAAAAAGCCGATGCCAGAAGGAAAAAGTGTAAGATGTACCTCTCTAAAATAGAAGTTCAATTTTTTACCCTCTGAAAAAACAATATACCACTCTGCATGACAGAAATCATCAAATAATCCTGAGTATAGCTCCCAGTATAAACAGACATCCTCCGCTTCTTTTTCGGGAAATAGGCGTTGTGCGACATAGGGAACCATGAGGGCTCTCGTTCCTTCGGCCTTTGCCTGCGTAATGCGCTTCCAAATAGGGACTTCCTGTCCTCTCAATGCCTTTATGTGAGAATGGTCTAATAAAGCAACCAGCTCTTTTTTCCGTTCGGAAGGATATTTGACTGGGAGATACAAAATACATCCCGACTCAGGTACTGCTTTGAGCTGCTTCCAGTCCATCATTTACGGCAAAGAAACCGAAAATGTAGGGTTTTCGTCTGGGTTGAGTTAGTAACAGCCCCCTTTATTCTGAATCAACTCTGACTGTCCTTTTTGCTATCCTTAGAGTCATCCGCCTCCTCTTGTTTCCCCAGAGCAGATAGAAGATGATAAAATAAATTTTCGCTCAAAACATGTCCAAGCATGGAAAATTCTAATATATTGTCTCTATCTACTATGCCTAAGACAGCGTCGTTTTCCATGACCACGGCAAATGGAACGTTTTGCCTGTATATTGAGCGGAGGCAATTTTGGGCTGTTTCCTGGGGAGAGATTATTAGCAGCTCTCTTTTCATTATCTTCTCCAACTGGGTATTCCGATCTGCGAACAGCGATGCGGCGGTGATGAGGTCCTCTCTTGACAAGCTTCCCACGGGTTTCTGGTTCTCATCCATGATCAAGAATGAGTGAGCTTGAGTATTCATAATCATATTCACTGCATCGAGTAGGGTATCTTTAGAAGAAAGGCGAGGATAATCCTTCATTACAAGCTGTTTTACTGGGGTGTCTTTGAGCTCCCCCTTTAGCAAGAACAAGCTAAATGCTTCTACAAATCCTACGAGCGAAGCAAGAAAAAAGAACAAGGCTCCTATAATCAACACCCATCGATATTCTCGAGAGAAGATGCCATAGATGAAAGCTCCGATTGAGAATAGCATTGTGATAGCTGAGAGAATCGCAGTAGCTCTTCGATAACTCATGAATCTCGCAAGGAAGGAACGCACTATATTCCCTCCTAAGGCAGGATATAAAGGAATGAGCTTAATTATTATCGCTACACCATTTATGACACTTATTCCACTCAAAATCCTCCAGATGTCAACCAAGTTTCCTTCTGAATATTTCAGAATCTCTGTGGAAAAAATTAGACTTCCACCCGATATCCATGCAATAAAGTTCAGGAAGCCGATTAGGAGAAAGTTTGGCAGAATTCCCGCTAGGGCAAGGGAGAGGTTAACGGAGGGGATCCCAGAAATGCCCACTATTTCAATCCCTCCACCCCACGGATACACCACTGCGCGAAGTACGGGGAGATAGGACTTTTGCGCAACATAGGCAGCGCCTATTCCTTCTAACACCTCACTTACTCCGAAACCCAAAAGCAAAATAAGATACCATGCAGCTTCTTGCCAACTTCCTCCTTTGATGATAGCGTAGGCGAATAGCCCTACTGCAACAATCAGTCATGATACTAAGTGAAGATGAATGGGAATTCCTCGGAAGCTACCGATACGCGCCATAAGCCATAAAGATATGGAAAAATCTACAGACGGAAGAAGGGGCTGCGTTCCGGACTACTTTTATCACCAGACCCCTACAGGACATAAAGCCAATCGCATTTATCTCGTATATTTACCAAGTATGATTCAAACTGTATCCGTCGTCTTAGTTCAGAAGGGGTTAGAGCTTCTGACCGATAGACTCCTTCCTGATGCCAGTGATGTAGTGGCAGGTCTGATTAGCAATCTCCTTAGTGATGTATTTCCTGCTTTAGCCAAAGGCTCCTCAGAGCGCCGCAGCTGGGAAGAGGTAGTTTCTCTCTCTGCCCTACAAGGATTTGGACAAGCGTTAGAGACCTACATTCAAATCAATGAAGGAGATAGGTCCCTCCTTCAGAGGGGCATGCAGTTTATAGGGCTAGCCAAATCTAACCCAGCGACAGAAGAAGCCCGAAGGCTAAAGAGCTTCATTGATTCTGAATGCCGCTTGTTTTCCCAAAGTCCTGGAGATGCCCTTTGGCTTTCCATGGATAGCACTGAAAAATTGAATCTGGCTACTGCAGAGGATGGGTCGATGAAAGAGCTTGCCCGCCAGCTCTACACTCTACTGGAGAAGCGTAGGCAGGAGAGGGAAAAAGAGGCTGTACACCTATCAGAGGGACTAAAAGACTTTTTGATAGAAAACTGGTACAGCCACTTTCAGAAAGCTTTTGGCTACAACATAGCTCGCAATCCGCACCTACAGACATTCCTCCACACACATCTTCTCAGACCTCTTGAGGAAAGGCTTGGAAATGTACAAAATCTCCAAGAGAGATTTCAAGCTCTTCTTGTAGAATGGCTACAGAAAAACGACTTTGTTCTTCAAGAGATTCAGCTCAGTTTAGAGGAAATCAAAAAGATTCTCCATGAGCATCAGCGGAAAGCGCAGGGCACTTTGTGGGGACGAAGTCCTTCTATTTTCAAGCTTGTAAGTAGCACAAACAAGTTCATAGAAGAGGCGTACAGCCGCCCCTTTTTCGGAAGGCAAGAGCTGCTCAAATCTGTATATGAGTGGATCAGAAGTGAAAGAAATGGAAAAGCTATCCTGTATGGTCCGGCGGGGTATGGGAAGTCGGCGTTTATGGTTCGGTTAGCTGTCCTTCTTAAGAATGACCCTCAAATAAGAGTAGCTTATCACTTTTTTCGCCGAGATAGTTTGATTGGAGATCGGGGATTAGATCCCGCTAATGCTTGGGCTCACCTGCTGGCTCAGATAGAAGAACTGATACCGCAGGAATGGAAGCAGGAGCAGCCGCCTGCGGATGCGGCAGGGCGATTAGACTGGATAGACTACACTTTGGCTACGGCGGCGCTTTCTGAGGACGAACGCCTTGTCATCCTCATTGACGGGCTGGATGAAGTGGGCTTGAAAGCTTCTGAACTTCCGGGAAGCTTAGATTTAGCGCCAGGGGTCTTCCTAATTTACTCAGGGCGGTGGGAAGGTAAGGGCCCTCTTCCTTTCTACTTTGATGGAATAGCTTCGGTAGCCCAACATTTTCCTCTCCATCTCCTCACTCGGACGGATATACAGGACTGGATTGCAAATACAGACGCACTTAAAGCATATGCAGCGGACTGGCAGCTCATTGACATGCTGTATGAAAAAACAGAAGGTCGCCCTCTGTATGTGAAGCACCTTCTGGAAGACTTATCTCAAGCCCGAGAGAGCCAGCAGCTGTATGCTCTTCTCCAAGCTACCCCTAAAGGCTTACATGCCTACCTGATCCAGCAGTTTCATGATCTGTACAAGCAGCTCTCGGCGGACCAGCAGAGGATGTTAGGGTTTTTGTGCATAGCCCATGGGGCTCTCTCTCAGCGTGAGCTGCTTCAGCTTACTCGGCTGCCTGCGGCTGAGTTGCAGTGCCTTCCTGCGGCTATGCGGCGCTGGCTCAAGGTAGAAGGCGAAACCGATCCCCTGTATGCTTTTACTCACTTGTATGTGAAGGAGGTATTTCGGGAAGGGTATGGGGAGGCTTTTCTGAAGCTATGGGAGGATGAGTTGGTGGCATGGGCGCTTCGGTGGCGGGAGCACAAGAGTCCCTATGCTTTGAGATACCTTCCTCAGCATCTCTATCAGCGAGGGGAGGTGGAGCAGTTATGGGCTTTGATTGAGGGAGGTGAGTTCATGGCAGCGCAAGAGAGGGAGCTGAGAGAAGAGCCTGAACGGATTCAAGAGCTTTTTCAGTTAGGCCTTCAAGCAGCGGTAGAGCGAGAGAAGCCGGAGATAATGATAAGGGTTTTGGGAGCATATCATAAATATATTAGCGATTTTGCTCAGCGGCTGATAGCGGTGGGGGCTTCGGAGCAGGGGCTACGGCTGGCTGGGCTGCTCTGGGAAAAAGATGCTCACTGGGCTACAATAGCCCATCTTTATATAGCAGCAGAAGCAGTGATAAAAGGCAATAAGGACATAGCGCAGAGGGCTGTAAAGGCTATACAAAATCGGTTAGAATCTCATCCTATTACAGAAATGAAGCATGAATGCGGTGCAGCTGCGGCATGCTTTCTGTCCGTGTGTGGTAGTATAGAGGGAATAGGAAAAGTGGCCTCTATGGTATTGGGAGAGTCAGAGTATGAAGAACAAGTTCTGGACATGTGGCTCAAGCATTATGAGCTAAATTCAGCTATGGAGATCTTCAGGTATGGCAATCATCTCCCGAGAGATGCTAAGAATACCCTCTCCTTAGCAATCACGAAGCACATCTCTCAGT
>JANXCJ010000143.1 GCA_025060275.1 Bacteroidia bacterium
ATGTCCTAAGAAAATACCAGCTGGTAATTCAATATATTTTTTTTCTTTTTTAAAATTTTTTTTACTAATACAAATTTGATAATTATCTCCTACTGCGAAAAGAGCCTCTTCAAGTACTGCCGAGAGTAGAAAAGGGTAAAGAAATCGCCGACCATAAGCGGCAACTACCGACAGGAGAGAAGGAGAATGAGCTTGAAAAGTCCAACTGCGGGACAAAGGGGGAGCCGGCGAGACATATTCCAGCACATCTGCTCCCATCGCAAAGGGTACATAAGGGCGAAATTGGCTGAGCCAAACCCAAACACCAGAGGGCGTAAGGTGGATAGGGTGGGCTATATCTATCCTTTTTTCCATCAGAACCTCTCGTAGGGCGTGACGCCGTCTATAAAATGTTGTCCAGGTGGGCTTTTCTGTAGGGGGACCTACGCATACATAATTATTATTATACTGAGTTGAAGAAGGCGGTTCTACTCCAAAGAAGAAGACTTCAGCGCCTGCTTCTTTCAGGGCTTCTCCCCAGCGGTTGAGATGAATATCTTGTGCGGGTCCTATGAGGGCTATCCGCACAGGTGTACGCTGAGGTAGCTTTCCTCAAGTCTTACCTCTCGCAATCCTTCCTCGCTGACTTCAATAATGCGCCAGGAGGGGTCCCAGTTTCCCTCTTGCCATATTTTTATTATTTCATAAAACTTTTTTGTAATAATAAAATCAAAACAGATAATTCCTACCCATTCAGTAGAAAGGATTGAGAGGTGGCAGGCGAGCGCACTCTCATTTACAGCTCTATGAAGTTTGTCTATGGCACAGCCTGAAGGGTTTCCATAGCATATTAGCTGTATATACTGAGAGTAGGGAAACTCAACTTTCCATGAGAGGGGACGCCCGTGAGTATGCCAATCTTTGAGGGCTTCTTCAAGATGTCTCTGAAAAATTTCTTTCTTATCAGATGTGAGCTGATCTGCCAGTAGAAAGTGCCACCTTCGTAACATGCCTCTAATATACAGGGCAAGGTGGAATGCGGCTGAGTGGGGGGTGTGGGAAATTCTTGAAAGCGAATCAGAGCTATGGAAAAGTGCTTCTTTATCCACAAATGAGGAAAGGTATGTGAGGAGGATTGCACATCCGCGTCGCCGTTTAGAAGCTTTGGCTGCTCGGGTGCTTCGTGATTTCCTTGAAGGAGGTGCTCATTTTTCGCTATCTCATAGTTTTCCCTGGGCGGCAGCTATTCGGGCGCCTCACCCTGTGGCAATTGACATAGAGAGACTAAGGGTTTTCCCTGCAGTAGAAGTGTATTTCATGAATAATGCTGATTTTGAGTTAGTTAGTATTGAAAATTTTACTAAATGGCATGTTTGGTGCGCTAAAGAGGTAGCTTACAAGCTATTATGCTCAAGATATGATAATTTGTCATTTAAACGGGAGTTCTCATTTCTAGGAGAGGTGGTAGAGTTTAGGCGGGGTAATGATTTTCATCGTATACAAGTGAGCTTTGAGGAAAAGGAGGAATGGTTAGTAGCGATAGGAAGAGAGATCAGCTGACTTTTTTCTAATATTGAAGTGTGAAAGTTTGGCGAGTTTTAGTAGTAGAAGATGAAGAGCCGGCGCGGCGGCTTCTGCGGCGATATCTCTCACAGCTTCCTGATATTCAGGCTACAGAGGTGGAAGATGGGGAAGTGGCTCTTCGGAAACTGCAGGAGGAAGAGTGGGATATTCTTCTTCTAGATATTGAGATGCCAGGGTTAGATGGTGTGTCTCTCATGCACTTTGCTAGCAGTCTCTCTCACCCCCCTGCTGTTATCTTCACCACTGCCTATTCAGAGCATGCTGTCAAAGCATTTGAGGGAGGGGCTGTGGATTATCTGCTGAAGCCTTTCTCGTTAGAGCGCCTTCGCCAGGCTATCATCCGTGCACAAAATCGGTTTCAGGAGAGGCAAACCAAAACTACCTCCTCAGTCAAACTACCCATACCGCAAAAAGAGGGACACATCATCCTTAGTATTAGTGATATAATTGGGGTAAGAGTAGAGGATAAGGTCCTCTTTATAGAAAATCGTTCTGGGGAGGTCTATACTACCCGAGCCTATACGCTTCAGCAGGTAGAGGAAAAACTTCCTCGTCCTCCCTTCCTTAGGATTGCTCGTGATAGTATCATAAATACAGATGCTATTCAGGAGGTTTTGCCCTGGTTTTCAGGGCGCTATAAAATAACCCTCTACACGGGCACGGTCTATATGTGCAGCCGAGACTTTGCTCCCGCCTTGCTTCGTAGTGTGGGACTTAGGGAGTAGTATTTATTTTGGATTTAGTCTAAGTAAAAATGGTTATCTTTGCGCCATGCTTCTTGGCGAAAAAGAGTTACAAGCTGCCTACAAAGCTCTCTTAGACCAAAATCCTCACATTTATCTCAGAGATGCTGCCAATCAGCTAAGAGTAAGCGAAATGGCTCTTCTCCCAATAGCTCACGGAGAAGGAGCTATTCCTCTGAGACCTGATTTTATCACGATTTTTGAAACTCTTCCGAAGTTAGGCAAGCTCCTTGCTCTCAGCCGAAATGAGTGGGCTGTGATAGAGACCACGGGAGTGTATCCTACTCCTATGTTTGAAGGCCCTGTCGGTGTCATCAACAGTTCTATTATAGACCTTCGCCTATATCTACAGGAATGGAAATATGCTTATGCTGTGCGTGCTTTTGGCAAAGATGGAAAACCCCTGTACAGTTTACAGTTTTTTGCCCCTAATGGCGAAGCCATACACAAAGTATACTTACAAGACCCCGCATTTTTGCCTTCATGGGAAGGGCTAGTGGAGAAGCTCCGATTGGCAGAGCATCCTGTGCATGAGTACTCTCGTGAAGATGGAGAAAAAGGTGCGTTGAAAAGTGTGGAGGAAAGGGAGTCTTTTTTATCTGAGTGGGGTCGGTTAAGGGACACGCATGATTTTCACGCGCTGCTTCGCAGGTATGGTTTGGACAGATTCACAGCCATGCATTTAGCACAAGGAAGGTATGCCTGGAGGCTTCCTGCAAATGCGCTTGAAGAACTCTTACAATGGGCTAGGGAGAGTGGCACCCCTATCATGTTTTTTGTCGGGAATAGGGGGATCCATCACATTTTTACTGGCAGAATTTACACTCTTACACCTGCAAGGGGCTGGATTAACATAATGGATGATAATTTCACCCTTCACCTCAATCCTGCCGGCCTTAGGCACCTGTATCTCGTAGAGAAGCCGACACAGGAGGGCTATATTTACTCTATAGAAGTATTTGGGCCTGCGGGAGAAGAGGTACTCTGGGTCTTTGGAGCGCGTAAGCCAGGGAATCCTGTCCCTGAGGCCTGGCTAGAATATATAAGAGCTCTCAAGAAAAGTGTAGTGGCCTGAACAACCCCCACATGTCCTGATTATAGAAGCCCGCTGCTTTCCTGCTAAGTAGGGGCTTTGATTTATCTTTGGCAAAATGCTTACAGTGGGCTTATTCTTGCTTGCCTTGAGCCTTTTGATTATTGTGCATGAGCTGGGGCATTTTTTGCCTGCGAAGCTGTTTGGAATGCGTGTGGAGAAGTTCTATGTATTTTTTGATTGGCCTACGAAGTTAGTTAGTTGGCGGCGGGGAGATACAGAATACGGGATTGGAGTTTTGCCCTTAGGGGGGTATGTCAAAATTGCTGGTATGGTGGATGAAAGTCAAATAGGGAAGAAAAATAGCTTGCCTACTTCTCCTGCTCCTGATGAGTTCCGAGCGAAGCCCCTTGTGCATAGGGCTATCGTAATCCTTGGGGGTTCAATGATGAATATCATTTATGCTTTGGGAGTGCTTGCTACGCTATTTTACCTGATGGGAATACAGCGGGTACCCCTCTGGAAGTGGGAAAAAGGCTTAGAAGCTATACCTCTTCTAAATATTCAGGCGGGAGATAAGCTCTTGAAAGTAAATGAGGATTATGCCTATCTGGATAGAGTTGCTTCTCCTGAATGGTTACTGGCTCGGAGTCCAGTCCTCACCATCCTGCGCGGGGAAGATACTATAGAGATCAGTATTACGAGAAGTATACGAGATAGCCTCTTAGCATGGTACGGCCAAGGACAGGAGATATTTCGTTTGCGTCTTCCTACCACTATTATTCCTATCTCGGGGGGACCTGCTGATAGAGCGGGCCTTAGAAAGGGGGATAGGATTATAGCCTTGGACGAGATACCGGTGAGTAGTTTTTCTGAAATGCGGGAGGTTCTCCAGAAAATTTCTCATCATGAGGTGAGCGTTAGGGTTCTGAGGGGTAGAGACACCCTTTTGGCTTCTGTGAGACTGGATAGTGCACATCGCCTTCAGGTGATTCCTGCGGCTGAGCTGCCTCATGAGACTCGCTCTCTGGGGCTGGGAGAAGCGCTAAAAGAAAGCATGTATCAAGCCTATCGTTTGACAACTGGTAATCTCAAGGCGCTGTATTATATTCTTACAGGTCATATGCGCATTGCAGAGAGCCTTTCAGGTCCGATTGGTATCGCCAGAGTGGCGGGTAAATCTTACGAAAGTGGAGGATGGCGCAGTTTTCTTGCTTTCACAGCTGCTTTGAGTCTTATTCTTGCTGTTATGAATCTCCTTCCCATTCCCTTATTAGATGGAGGGCACCTGGTGTTTTTAGGACTAGAAGCCATTTTGCGGAAGGAGCCTTCCTACCGCTTGCGTGAAATAGCCCAGTATGTGGGGTTAGCCCTCATATTG
>JANXCJ010000144.1 GCA_025060275.1 Bacteroidia bacterium
CTGGCAAATAAAATCTGCTCAAGCGTGAGCCGTTTCATACCCCTTCGGATTAAGGAGATTATTTCTGAGACCCCAGATACTTTTTCTCTGATTTTAGAGAAACCCTCTTCTGGATTTGACTACTTGCCAGGCCAATACCTAACCTTGAGAGTAGAGATAGACGGAAAAAAGTACCCCCGCGCCTATTCCCTTTCCAGTAGTCCCTATTTGGATACAGACCTGAGAGTCACCATCAAGCGATTAGAAGGAGGGGTAGTCTCAAACTTCATATGGCGCAATCTCCGAGTAGGGGATAGAATAGAGGTTTTTCCTCCCTTAGGTAATTTCACCGTTCAGCCTCAACCTAAGCGAGCTGTACAGTACTTCTTTATCGCAGCGGGTAGTGGGATTACACCCATTTTTGGGATGTTGAGGTCTATCCTATTCATAGAACCGAAGAGTTACATCCTGCTCCTGTATGGTAATCGTGATGAAGAGCATATCATATTTCGGGGGTTATTAGAAAAATTAGTGCAGCAATACGGAGAGAGATTACAAGTTCTTCATACGCTCAGTCGCCCCTCGGCTGACTGGCAGGCAAGAACAGGGCGCATTTCTCGTGAATGGATAGTGGAAAATCTCAATCTGATTCGTCGGCGACTACTTCCCATAGAAGCATATATATGTGGTCCCAGTGGGATGATGACGATGGCGGTAGAGACACTCTTAGCCCAGAAGCTACCCCGTGAGAAGATTCACACGGAGTCTTTTACGGCTCCCCTCCCTGAAGTCGTTGCGAAAGAGCCTCCTGAGCCGGTCACAGAAGCTCAAGCTACTATTCATTTAGATGGTAAAGTATACCAGGTAATGATCAAGCCGGGTCAGAGTATTCTCAAGGCTGCCCAAGAAGCTGGCTTGGATCCCCCCTATGCTTGTGAGGAGGGTATATGCTGTACCTGTCGCGCTAAGCTACACAAGGGCAAAGTGCATATGGCTGTAAGGGAGGCGCTTTCAGACTGGGAAATAGAAAAGGGCTATATCCTGACTTGTCAGGCTGTCCCTCTCACCTCAGAGCTTGTGTTAGAGTACGGATAGAATCAATAAACTCTTCTCACTCGTTTTCTTTTGCGCTCACTCATGGAGCCGATAGGTAGAAAGGATTTTGGGGAGGATTTTCATTGGGGGGTTTCTGTTTCAGCTTATCAGATAGAAGGGGGGTGGAACTCAGATGGCAAAGGACCTTCCATCTGGGATGCTTTTGTACGCAAGCCAGGAAAAGTATATCACCGGGAGACCGGAGATATAGCGTGTGACTTCTATCATAGATATTTAGAGGATATCCGCCTCCTAAAGGATTTGCATATTCCTTGTTTCCGCTTCTCATTCTCATGGCCTCGGCTAATTCCAAGAGGCAGAGGGGAAACCAATCCAAAAGGTGTAGATTTCTATCATCAAGTTATTGATGCTTGTTTGGCTATGGGGATAGAACCATGGGTTACCTTATATCACTGGGATTTACCCTTAGCGCTAGAAGAGGCCTATGGAGGGTGGACAAATCGGCAAATTTTAGATGACTTTTTGCGCTATGTGGAGTTTTGCGCCCAAGAGTATGGTAAAAAGGTAAAGTATTGGATGGTGATGAATGAACCCCTAGCCTTCACGGCGCTAGGATATTTACTGGGGATTCACGCTCCAGGGAAGCGTGGCTTTAAGAATTTCATGCCTGCTGTACATCACGTGGCTTTAGCTCAGGCAGAGGGCATTCGTCTTCTAAAGCAGGCACTACCAAAGGGAGTTGTGGGTACGACCTTTTCTACTTCTCCAACTTTTCCTTACAGAGAGAGAAATCTAAATGACCTGGCTGCGGCACGCCGCTATGATGCTGTTCTTAATCGTCTTTTTGTTGAGCCCCTATTAGGGCGGGGCTATCCTGTGGATGCTCTTCCAAGTCTCAAGGAAGTTTTTCAGAGATATGCCCAGAAAGGAGATGAAGAACGCCTTATAGCTCGTCCTGACTTTTTAGGTATCCAAAACTATACGAGAGAAGTGATCAAGCATCATGGGCTCGTGCCCTGGATAAAAGGACGCCCTATTCCTCCTAAACGCAGAAAAGTGCCTCATCAAGCTATGGGTTGGGAGGTTTATCCAGAGAGCCTTTTCTTAGCCCTTCGGCAGTTTGCGCAGTATGATCCTACACTACCTCTCATCGTCACAGAGAATGGCTATGCGGCTGAAGGAGAGACTACTCATGACCCCGAAAGAATCGCTTACCTCTCCCAGGCAATCAAGCAGGTTCATAAAGCCCAGCAGGCGGGTGTTCTTGTGAAGGGTTATTTTGTATGGACCTTCATGGATAACTTTGAGTGGGCTGAAGGGTATCGCCCTCAGTTTGGGATTGTATATGTAGAAAGAAGGACATTAGAAAGAAAACCTAAGGAGTCCGCTTACTGGTATAGAGATTTTTTAGCGGGAAAGGTGACCATAGAATAAGACTATCAGTTATTTCAAGCCCAGCTTAGCGGCGACAGCATCTGTAAGGTCGTAGGTGGGCTCGCCATAGAGGAGTATGCCGCCAGCACTTCTGTCCAATACGATAGCGAATTTTCTCTCTTGAGCTGTAGCTTGAATAGCTTGCTGAAGCTTATCTAATATAGGCTTCATTTTTTCTTCTCTTTGTTTGAATAAGTCTCCATTGGGCCCGAATCTTTTTCGTTGGAGTTCTCGGGCTTTCCTTTCCTCGGTTTCTATTTCTTCTTGTTTGCGTCGTTTCATTTCAGAGGAGAGGAGAGGCTCCTGTTCTCGGTATTGATTGAAAAGCTGCTGTGCGCGGGCGTAAATATCATCTATCTCTTTTTGCCACTGCTGGGTAAGTCGCTCTATCTCTTGTTCTGCGGCTTTATACTCAGGCATGCGCTCTAGTAAAGCTTGTGTATCTACATATCCTACTTTCTGTGCCCATATGAGGGCTCCTACAAAGCCTAAAAAAGCTAATCGTATCGTCTTCATAACTGTTGCCCAATCATGAAGTGGAATCGGCTCCCCCCGAGTGGTATGCCTGAGGGGTCTCTCGCATCATCTATGCCATAACCATAATCTACTCCCAGTAAGCCAAACATGGGTAGAAAAATTCTTGCCCCTATGCCGAAAGAGCGGCGCAGTTGGAGAGGATTGAAGAATTGTAGAGAGCCCCAAGCATTCCCTCCTTCTACAAAGGCATGTACCCACAAAGTTGCTGCGGGGTTGAGTGAGATAGGCTGGCGAAGCTCTAAGGTGAATTTACTGAAAGCAAGGGAGCCATTTGCAGGTCCTATGAAAGGAGAAGCGTAGCCTCTGAGGGCAATGATCTCCCTTCCGTCTATATTGAAGCCCTGAATTCCATCTCCCCCCAGAAAGAATCTTTCAAAAGGGGAGAAAGGTATCTTCGGGTTATAGCGACCTAACAATCCCAAACGGAATCGGGGTGCTATCACCATATTACCGACTACTCGCACATAAAACTGTGCATCCATCCGCCATTTATGAAACTCCAAGAGCCTTAAAGCATCCCGGCTCACTGAATAGCTAGTTCCTAATAGGTATGACCAAGGGGGGGTACCCTCCACAGAGAGGGTTATGGCGGAGCCTGAGCGCGGATAAATAGGGGCATCTATGCTACTGCGTTCAATTGCCTGACGCAGAGAAAATATATTTACGAATGCGGAGCTTTGTGTGCCTAATAGAGAAAGGGCATTTTTGGCTGTGTAGTAACGGTATGAAAAGGTAGTATAGCTTCGGAAAAAGTCATCTGGAAACTGTAATCGGCGTCCCAAGTCCAAGGATAGACCGAGTATGGAGAGATAGTAATCGGAGAAGAGTGCGCGCTGCACCGAATAGTATGCAGAAAATCCCAGGGAGTTAGGTTTTCGCCCCCCAAACCAAGGGTCTAAAAAGTTTATAGCATAATTCTGAAATCCCCTTCCATTCAGCTGAACCTGAAGACCTAACTGCTGACCATCGCCTGTGGGAAGCGGACGCCAGGCGCTCTTCTGGAAGATGCGTCCAAAAGAGAAATTATTGAAGCGGATTCCTGCGGTGAGAATAAGCCCTCCACCGATAGGATTACCGTAAGCATCTCGGATTCGTCCGCCCCATCCACCTTGTAAGAATACCTGGTCAGAAGGGCGCTCTTCCATTAGATACTTTAAGTCTACTACCCCCTCCGATGGCTCTGGGAGAGGAATAATATTAGTTTTTTCTTGGTCAAAGTAGCCAAGTGCTAGCAGTTCCCGCTGTGAGCGAATCAGCGCGCTTCGGCTGAATTTATCTCCAGGGAGTGTGCGAATTTCTCTAAGGATCACCTTGTCCCGTGTGCGATCATTACCCTCTACTAGTATGCGGCGTATAGTAGCTTGGGGTCCCTCAAAAATTCGGATGATTAGGTCTACTGAGTCTTCTCCCACAATGCGTTCAATAGGCTCCGCTCGGAAGAACAAATAACCATCATCCAGATACAGTGAAGCTACATCATTTCCATTTGGGTCCATTTGAAGTCTGCGCTCTAAGAGGGAAGGGTTATAGATTTCCCCTCGCTTGATGCCTAAGATTCGGCTTAAGGTAGCTGAGTCGTGCACAGTGTTGCCTTCCCATGTTATATAGCGGAAGTAGTAGCGGCGCCCCTCGTACAAGCGTATATGTACAAGGAGTTTGCGAGGGTTTAAGAGCCAAATACTATCTGCCAAAATACGAGCATCTCTGTA
>JANXCJ010000145.1 GCA_025060275.1 Bacteroidia bacterium
CTTTACTATTACAACTGGGCAACAGCTAGGCTGGCTTACAGGTCCTCTCTATACTATCGTAAAGGCTGTTCATGCCATACAATTAGCCCAGGAGTTAGAGGTGCTATTCAAGGGAAAATACCGCTTTATACCTATTTTCTGGCTTGCTTCTGAGGACCATGATGCTATGGAAGTGCGCTCTGTGCGGATTAATTGGGAAGAAAAACTATCCTATGAGGGATCTTTTAGGGGACCAGTGGGAAGACACCGCATAGAAAATAAATTTCCCCAACGGGCAAATAGTCTGGAGCTTCGGCAGTTCTGGCGAGTAGGGAGTACCTGGGAAGAGGCTTTTCGGGACGCCATGCACTATCTCTTCAAGGGAAAAGGTATTGTATGGCTCTCTGGGGATAATCCCCTCCTTAAGGCTCTTGCCACCTCCCTATGGCAAAGAGAGATACAAGAAAGCCTTACCTATCATGCCCACGCCCTTGCTATCTCTTATCTAAAAAAAATAGGAGAGAAGCCCCGCCTACATGCACAGCCTATCAATATATTCTGGCTCTCAGATAATGAGCGGCGATATCCTCTGGCTGAGGAATACCCCCTTCTAAAGTCTGCCATTTATACAGCTCCTGAGCGTATCAGTCCCAACGTGCTTCTACGCCCTTTGTATCAGGAGCTTCTGCTACCAAACATAGCTTATGTGGCAGGGCCCAGTGAAGTAGCCTACTGGATAGAGCTATCCCCTGTATTTCAGGCTTTTGATATTCCTATGCCTGTGATTTATCCTCGTGGTCATGTCCGAATCCTCAGGCCTCCTCTCCCTCACCTCCCCTCACATCTAAGCTGGGAGAGTGTCTGGAGCCTTTCAGAGGCCCAGCTTAAGAAAAATCTACTGGAAAAATGGGAAGAAGAATCCTTGAATGAGCTTCGGATTTGGTGGGAGAGAAATCGCCCCCCTTTTGAAGAGCTTTTGGCTTATCCCCACTTACGAAAGCTAACACAGAGCTTTGTTAGAGGTTGGCGAAAAAGTGCTGAGCAGAGCTACCGTGCTACGCTGCGCAAGGCTTACCACACCCATAGAGGGGCTATACAAGCTATCCTTCGCTATAAAAGAAGTATTGAGCCTGAGGGTTTCTTCCAAGAGAGAGAGCTTAATATTCATGCATTTACTGAGAACAATACAGCAAAATGGGTGGAAAAATTCATAGAGCAAGTCAAACTCCTCCCTGGCAAGTGGCTCAATCTGCTATTCTGCGAGAAAAATGGTTTCACTTTTGCTTACCTCTCCTGATGAAAAGGGGGAGAGACCTCTGGAGAGGCATGAGGGTCGGGGCGACTGGACTCGAACCAGCGACCTCAGCGTCCCGAACGCTGCGCGCTACCAGCTGCGCTACGCCCCGTCGTGGCGAGGGCGGGAATCGAACCCGCGACCTCAGGGTTATGAATCCTGCGCTCTTACCAACTGAGCTACCTCGCCCCTCTATGCAAAGATAGAACTTTTGGCCTCTCCACTCTTATTCCTTCTTTTCAGCCATGCTTTAGCCACCTCCCAATCTATCGGATAAGTGATTTTCAGATTTGTAGGCTCACCTGCAACAAGAGTCACAGGAAAGCCCGCTGTTTCTATCCAGCTTCCTTCATCCGTGAAATGCCCTTCACTTGTAGGGGGCAGTTTTTGGAGGGCTATGCGGAGAATATCGCCGCGAAAGACCTGAGGAGTTTGTACCTCCCACAGGCTATTTCGGGGAATAGCTTCTGAGCCCGTAGCTGTAATTCTACGAACTGAAAAAGGCACAGGCAAGCCGCATACAGCGGCCCCATGCGTAGCAGCTGCTTCAAATACCCTTTCTATCAGAGATGCAGAAACAAAAGGGCGCACAGCATCATGAAAGGCAATCAGATAATCAGACTGCAAGTATCCCAAGCTCTCCAGAAGGCTCAAAGCGGCTTCTGTAGAGGCACTCCGAGTCTCGCCCCCTACAGTAAAATACAAAGGCACATTTGAGAAGAGGCGAGTCAAGACTCTCCTACCCCGCTGAAAGTGTGTAAGGGGCAAAACCACCACTACGCAACTATGAGGGCTAACCGAGAGAAAAACTTCTATGCTGTAAGCCAATACAGGCTTTCCCCCTAATCGCAAAAATTGTTTAGGCAGATGTCCAGCAAACCGTTCGCCTTTCCCTGCAGCTAACTGAACCCATACCCATCTCACAGCCTACCTCTTCACAAGATAAGAAGTAAATCTCCATAACAGCCCCATAGATAGCCCTCTTTGAGGGCGGTCTCATAGGCTTTGCGTACCTTATTATATCCTCCAAATGCAGCTGTACCTATGTATCCAGCAGAGCGTGGCATATGAAACTGCGTAAGAAGAGCTGTGGGAATTTGCGCCCTGTAAGGGGGAAAAAGAAACTTTACTGTCCAATCTTCTCCTGCTTTGAGCTGGCCATAGGCAGAAAGGCTTGACTCTACGGCGCGAAGTGTACTCATGCCTACTACAAGGACCTGTTTGCCTTGTAGGCGAGCTTCATTTACTCTTTTGGCAGAATCTTCTGGAATCTGAAAGTACTCTGCATCCATGGAAAACTTGAAGAGGTCTTCCACTTCAATCAAGCGAAAGTTTGCCGTACCTACATGGAGCGTTACAGGAACTAAATCCACCCCTTTCACCTCCAACTCCCGAATTAGTACCCTTGTAAAAGCTAAACTTGCATCGGGTGGCTGGACAGAACCTACTATTCCATTCCATACCGGGTAAAAATCCCGATACTCTTCGGGACGATGAGGGCGAGTGATGTATTTGGGTAGAGCCATTATTCCTATCTCTTCTATGAGCCGCGTGAGGGACTCTCGGGGGGGTAATATAAAACGAATGGCTCGCTCCCGGCTCGTAGTGTTATCCACTACTTCTGCGGTTAGAGGGCTGTTTACAAAATGAATCTTATTTCCCACCCGAATTTTACGAGCTGGCTCTACCATAGCATTCCACAGGTGCGATTCAGCATCTAACTCTCGGAGAAGGAGTACTTCAATCGGAGAAGTGCTCCGCTCTTTATGCCCAATTAACAGACACGGGAAGGGAAGTGAATTATTGTATACGATGACATCTCCCTCAGAAAAGAACTGAGGCAAATCAGAAAAACGATGATGGGCTATTTCTCCTGTTTCGCGAAAGAGCACCATCATTCGGTTACTGCCACGAGGTTGAGGAGGATACTGGGCGATTTGAGCCTCACTGAGTTCAAAGCTGTAATCAGAGAGGCGACTACTCATATATTTGTACCCGCAAATTTATTATGTTTCATATTCTTGCGGAGATATGGCGTCAGGCTGTCCGCAATTTAGAAGCACATAGACGCCGCTCTCTTCTTACGCTGATTACGATTGGAATAGGTATTTTTTCTGTAACGAGTGTTCGCGTTTTTACTTCTTCCATGGAGCGTTCCATAATTGGGCGGTTTGAGCGGCTCGGAGCTTCTACGGTGTATGTGCATCATTTCCCTTGGCAGTTTGGGGGTCTAGACTGGGAGCGATATTTGCGTCGCCCTCGTATTTCTTGGCTGGAGTATGTAGCTGTCCGAAAAGCCTTGGGCGCAGAAGTATGGGCAGCTCTTCGGTATGAAGGGTCTTATCAGGAAATTAGGTATCGCAACAAAAAGGAATATGCCCGAATCATAGGAATCACAGAGGAATTTGGTCAAGTTTTTCCTTTGGAATTGCGGGAAGGAAGGTATTTTAGCAAAGAAGAACTAAACTCCCCAGCCTTAGTAGGGGTTGTAGGTAGCAGGCTTCTCAAAGAGCTTACAGGAGGGGAAAAGTTCTCAAATATAACAGTAGTCTATGAGGGCCGTCCTATAAAGGTAATAGGGGTTCTGCGTGCGCAAGGAACTTTTGGAGGGGATATGGATGGAGCGTTACTGATGCCTTTTCCCCTTCTGCATCGCATACATGGGATGCAACGGTATAAAGGCGATCGCACCCTCCTTATTAGGGCGAAAGACCCTACCTTGCTGCCTCTTAACCTCTTAGAAATGCGTGTGCGAGGGGTTTTACGGCAGGTTCGGCGCCTTTCTCCTCACCAGGAGGATAACTTTTCTATAAATCGTCAAGATGCCTTACTCTCGCAAGTGCGTCAAGTTACGGGATATGTACAGGTAGCAGGGCTGTTTATTGCGGGATTTTCTCTGCTTGTAGGAGGAATTGGCATAGCGAATATTCTGTATATTGCTGTCAGAGAGCGTCGGAGTGAGATAGGTATTCAGCGTGCGATGGGAGCCCCGAAGCGCTTTATCCTTGGCTTATTCCTAACTGAGGGGCTTCTGCTTACTTTTTTGGGAGGTGTATTAGGGCTCATTCTCACTGGGGTCTTGACCCTAAGCCTTTCAGATGTAGCCGCTAAGGAAGGGCTAGTCTTAGGTATTCTACTTGAAGACCTTCTTTGGGGATTGTCTATTACTATTTGCACAGGCTTAGTAGCTGCTTTAGCACCTGCGTGGAGAGCAGCCAACCTTCATCCTATAGAGGCTATTCGTACAGCTAACTAAATGGAACTTTCAGTTGTAATAATCACCTACAACGAAGCCCATCGCCTCGGGGCCACCTTAGAGGCAATTCATGAAGTTGCGGATGAGATCGTGATTGTAGATAGTGGTTCTTCGGATAGCACACGGGAGGTGGCATTATCCTATTCTAAGGTTCGTTGGCATACTCATCCT
>JANXCJ010000146.1 GCA_025060275.1 Bacteroidia bacterium
TATAGGAAAAGACAAGCGAATTACTCCTACGGATGTAAGGAGCCCTGCTGTGAAAAGTAAAGAGTCCCCTGGAAAAATGATCCCTACCAGCAAGCCTGTTTCTGCAAATACTACCGCTATCAGTAGCGCTACGCCGCCTACCTGTATAATCGTCTTAGGATTGAAGAGGTCTGCGAAGCTCTCAATCATGCCTGCACTACTCTTGCATCCCCCCACAACTCTTCTATTTTATAGTACTCTCTCACCTCCGGTTGAAATATATGAACTATGATGTCATTCAGGTCTAAAAGGATCCACTTTCCTACCTCATATCCTTCTATGCGATAACCTATTCGGCTGCCTTCAGCTTCCTTGAGCTTTTCTATGATATGATCACTTAGGGCTTGAGCTTGCCTGTCTGATTCAGCAGTAGCTATTACAAAATAATCACTTAGGGGGTAGCCTATTTCCCTGAGGTCTAGTACAACTAGGTTCTCTCCTTTCTTGTCGGAGAGGGCTTTGAGAGTGATCTCTAGGCGCTGCTGAGTACTGAGGGATACCCTGTAAGGTATATTCATGTAATACAAATATAACCTATTTTTATTAGGGGGGTGTGAGGAGTGTGGACAGAGCGGGCATAACTAACTGAATGAACTTTCTTACCTTCGTTTCATGGCTTTTCGGGCGCGCGTGGAGGCCCTCAAAGAAGCGTTAGGGCGCGTTTTGCCTATTGTACCTTCGCGTTCTCTCTACCCTATCACACAAAATATCCTTCTCTATCAGCAGGGGGATACATTAGAGATTCGGGCTACAGACTTAGAGCTTAGTATAAAGACTCTCGTCTCTATTGTGCCGGATGAAGGGGAGAGTGTGCGGGTGGTGGTACCTCCTAAGCCGCTGATTGATTTATTGCGAGGCTTCTCTGAAGATGAGGTTATCTCTGTGAGTCAGAGAGAATTGACTCTGGAGCTTGGCTCAGCTTATGGAAAGTATGAATTTGGTGGCATAGCACCAGAGGAGTACCCCCAGTTTCCTACGGCGGATAAGTCAAGCGGTGTCTCCCTTCCTGTAGAACTGATAGAAGAAGTAGTTTCACAAACGGCGTTTGCGGCAAGCCGAGATGATAGTCGGATAGCCCTTTCAGGTATCTATTTTGATTTTCATGAAACACATACATTTTTCGTAGCTACGGATGCCCATACGCTTGTGAGGCTGCGCAGGGAGGATATACGCCTGCCCGAGTCGCCTAAGCTATTGCTGCCTGTACGGGCTTTACAATCTCTCCAGCAGGCTCTGAAGGGCTTTCCTGTGGGAGATACGCTTATGCTATATCCTGCAGAAGGGCAGGTTTTATTTTATCATCCCATACTTCAGATGGTCTCCCGTCTCATAGATGCAAGATACCCTGACTATCAGAGTGTAATACCGAATAGTCCTCCTTACTCTGCTCGGATTCGCACTGAGGGCTTCTATAAAGCGCTTCGTCGTTTGATGGTCCTCAGTGATAAGACCACAGGGGTTATACGGCTAAAATTTGATAAGGGTAGCTTACTAATTGGGGCAGAGGATACTCTCAACCAGCGCTCTGGTAAAGAGAGCCTTCCATGTGAGTACGAGGGGCCCGAGTTTCGCATAGCCTTCCGTGGCAGTGTCATTGGGGGTGTGGTAGAGCATATTCAGGCAGAGGAATTCATTATACGCATGGAGGCTCCAGGGAGGGCAGCAGTTATAGAGCCTGATCCGCAGGGTCCATCAAGTGAGCTTCTTTTTTTAGCTATGCCTTTGATGATGTGATACTCTACGGTGGCGGTGATCACGCCCTGGGGCTATGGGAAATTTGTCAGCTTCGGGGCATCGTTGTTAAGGGTTTCTTTGACGATGGGGAAGGTCCTTTTGCTCTCCCCAAAGAGGCTCACTTAGGTGCGTATGATCCTACAATCTATCCGGAAGAGCCCATCATAGTGGCAATCACAGATAATACTATTCGGCGTAATTTGTCTCTGCGCATAAAGCACCCCATAGCACCTCCTTTGGTACATCCCCATGCGTATGTGGCTCCCTCGGCTACTTTAGAAAACGGAGTGGTAGTGCTCGCCGGAGCAGTGATACATAGCCAAAGTTATATAGGTGCGCATGCTATCATTAATTCTGGTGCGATTGTGGAACACTTTGCTCGCATAGGTGCTTTTACGCACCTTTCGCCAGGGGTTATTGCAGCCTGCCGAAGCGAGGTAGGAGAAGGGTGCTTCATAGGAACAGGTGCTATTATTGTACCCCACGTCTCTGTGGGGGAAGGTTGCATTGTTGGGGCGGGGAGCCTGGTTCTCCATAAACTGCCTCCCTTTACCCGTGCTTGGGGGCACCCTGCAAAGTCGCAAGCTGAGAGCCCTCTTCTCTGAACCTACACCCGGAGAAGTGAGATATATTTGCAATATGCGTATTACTCTTTTGGTAGCTTCAGTGATGGGGTGGGGACTCTATAGCCAGCCGCAAAGGGCAGAGCGGCACCTGCGAAAGGCTGCAGAACTTATGCAGGTAGAAGACTATGCAAATGCCTTAGGGGAATATGAAAATGCTCTTACTTACAACCCCTTCAGCTCGGAAGCCTACCTAAACGGTGGATACTGTGCGTGGCGGCTGCGTCAGAATAAAAAAGCTGTAGAATACTTCCAAAAAGCCGAACAGATGGGAGTAAATTTTCCTCCTCGCTTTACATTAGCCTATGCCGATGCCCTTCAGCGCGTGGGTCAGCCTACCAAAGCCCTTCCTTTAATTGAAAAACTTCTCTCTCAGCTCAAGCCATCAGACCCCATGTACGAGAGAGTCCGAGTTACTCATCATCACCTCAGGAACGCAGAGAAGCTCATGCAGAATCCACAAAAAATCCAGATCACTAATATTGGACCTGTACTAAACTCTCCATATCCCGATTATGCGCCTGTGATTTCTGCAGATGAAAGTGTCTTGCTCTTTACTTCCAGGCGGCCTGGTTCTACAGGGGGCAAAGTAGCGGGAGACGGACTTTACTATGAGGATATCTATATCTCTGAGAAAGATGCGGCAGGAAAGTGGACTCCTCCCCGTAATATTGGTGCCCCGCTGAATACTCCTGTCCATGATGCTTGTGTTGCTCTCTCAGCAGACGGTCAGACCCTCTTTCTCTTCAATTCCGAAAACGGTGGAGATATTTTCATCAGTCGCCTCAAGGGCACTAAATGGCTCTCACCCAAGAATATGGGAAGCCCAATTAATTCCAAGTACTGGGAACCCTCCGTGTGCCTTTCTGCCGATGAGAGGACGCTTTTCTTTGTCTCTGATAGGCCGGGGGGACTGGGTGGAAGGGATATCTACATGTGCCGCCGCCTACCTAATGGCAAATGGAGCCAACCTATCAACTTAGGGCCCCCTGTGAACACCCCCTATGATGAGGATGGACCCTTCTTCCATCCAGATGGCAAAACCTTGTTTTACTCCAGCAATAGCCCTAATTCCATGGGTGGATTTGATATTTTCCGTACAGAATTGCTTTCAGATAGTACATGGGCACCCCCAGTGAATTTAGGATATCCCATAAATACGCCCGGAGATGAAATCTACTTCGTCCTATCTGCCAGTGGCCTCCACGGCTACTATGCGAGTGAGCGGGAAGACTCATATGGAGAAAAAGATATCTACTTGGTAGATTTTTCTACGCTTCAAAAAGAAGAGCCGAAAATAGAAGCGAAGCAAGAAGAGGAGGTAGAGGTTACCTCGGAGCCTACCCAGATCACTTTTCGTCCTAATCTCACACTTGTAACGGGAATCATATACGACGCGGAGACAAAAGACCCATTAGAAGCTACGATTACCCTCATAGACAATTTGAAAGGAGACACGGTAGCAGTTCTGACTTCTAATGCAGCGACAGGTAAGTACCTTATCTCTTTGCCTGCGGGACGCAATTACGGCTTAGCTGTTACAGCCCCTGGTTATGCCTTTCACTCAGAAAATTTTGTAGTAGAGGCTTCCCAGGGCTATAGAGAAGTACGAAAAGATATCGGACTGAATAAATATAAGTCGGGTACCACCATCGTGCTCAGGAATATCTTCTTTGACTTTGATAAGGCGACCCTACGCCCTGAATCTAAAGCCGAGTTGGAGCGGGTATATCAACTTCTCATGCAGAATCCTAACATGAAAATCCGCTTAGCGGGACACACGGATAATGTGGGCTCTGATGAATACAACCAGCGTTTGTCGGAAAGTCGTGCAAAAGCCGTGTATGAATATCTTATTCAGCGAGGTATCTCTCCAGGGCGGCTTTCTTATGTAGGGTATGGCGAAAGTAAACCCATAGACACTAATGAGACAGAGGAGGGCAGGCAGAATAATAGGCGGGTGGAATTAGAAATTTTGTAGAGGCTCTCCCACAATATCTTGAAGTTCCTTAAGAGAGATTTGCCGCACGCCTAGCTTTTTTGCTTTCTCTAGTTTTGTAGGGCCGGGGTTATCTCCAACTACTAAGTAGTCTAATTTTTTAGTAATGCCACTAGCGTAAATACCGCCATTAGCTACTATATATTGTATAATTCTCTCACGGGGTATTTCCGGGAAGGTGCCTGTTACGAGCAGGTGTTT
>JANXCJ010000147.1 GCA_025060275.1 Bacteroidia bacterium
AGCACTGGCACGGGCGCGAAGCAAAAAAGCTCTCCAGTTGCGGTTTTGCAGTTCTCCTATCTTATTAGAGTGCAAAAGAGGGTACTCCCCCGTGATGAGGTCTGGATCATAAAAGACAAAAATAACCTGAGTCTGTGAGCCGATCTGATTGTAGGTCCAGATTTGATAGGGATATTTGTCAGGTTCGTTATAGAAGAATTGCATATCGTTTGGAGGTCCGTATTGAATGAACACCCTTCCGCGATCTGTGCGCCATCCGGGACGCAGGGTGGACTTGAAGTGCTGCTGAGCATACTCAAAGCGGCGGAGAAATTCCTTGGCAGTAATTCCATTAGGCATAGTGGCACGCTTTTTCCAAAAGGCCATGAAGAACTTCTTCTTTTCTGAAAAGCTCCCTAATCCATGCAAGAAACTTCTCTCAGTAGGTGTAGCAAGATAACTCATAGCACTTAGAAGCTCATCAAGCTTGTTCTCAGGGAAGCCAAATTGGGTGTCATATTCCTCTTCCGTAGCATCAGGTAGAGACTCGCGAGTATTGTAGAGCACGAATCGACGATACCAAGAGGCCAATAATTCTCCATCATTTCGGCATAGTTCCACCTGCGTAAGATAAATTCCTGAAGGGAGTCCCCGTAAGGGGAGAGTGAAGAAAAAGGCTTCAAAAGCACTGGGGCGACGAGGTCTTTTCACTAGGCTTAAGCTGGTTATTTCTTGAGCCTGCTGGGCATCTAATACACGAAGCCTAAGGTAGTAGGGTTCTGTGGTTAGGCTGTCCACGTGTAATATTTCTCCATACACGATAAGGGAGTCTGGGTCTATTAGAATCCCGTTAGATATCAGAGGCTGGATGTGCAAGTTATGTCGTTCATATCCTTCCCCCTTAGCGGGTGTGAGGAGGGTCGCATAAAGCAAGTCGCTGTAAGCAAACCCCCTCTTAGGCTCACTTATCTCAAACTGAGTAATAGCTTTGACTACCTGAGACTTAGGCAGCTGGTGTGGATCGCGTCCTTCTATTTCTAAAGTATAAATCCCCTTTGGTAATCTCAAGCGTCTTACGTCTGCGTAGATACGCTGGCGAGACGGGAGATTTGTATCTCTTACAGAAGGGAGGATAAAGGAAAACTTATCTGCATACACAGGCTCTTCTGCGCTGTTTCGTAATACCAAGGAAAAATCTACTTTGGCATGGTATTCATCTTGGGCGGGAATATATCGCACACTTGTGCCATCTACGCCCAGAAAGAGTTCTACGTATGGATTTCCATCTAAGCCGAAGTAGCGTATGGGTTCTACATAGAAGGCTACCTGCGCCCATCCCAGAAAAAAGCACCCTGCTAAAAAGCGTATTATCACACTTTACAAATATATAAATATAACTACTGACTTGGAGAGTTTTTATGCCACCACCATATGCCGACTAGAAATGTAGCTACCCATATCCCGACTTCCGGCCAGCTCATGGTAGCTCAGCCAGCCCATGAGAGTATTCAAGAGCCCTCCTATCCAACCCTTGTGATGAAGAGGATGATAATACATGCCCTCATAGAATGCATAAATCCATTTTTCATTGAGGGGAGGCAGCTGAGTGGGTGGGAAAAGAGACCAGGCTTTTTGATTTGATAGCCACTCTATCCACCTATGAGAGTCCTTCCCTAATTCTATTAGCTCATGGGTTGTATAACTCATCATCCCTGAGGCGATGGCTAAAAGCAGAATGGATGTCACCTTGAAGAAGGGCGCGAGAGGAACTTTTCGGCTAAATACAAAAATCAGTATTCCTATGATTATGGCTCCTATAACCCCTAAGGCAGCTGCGAACCAGGAAAGCCCCTCTTGCGTATGCCATAGCGCCCTGAGGAAAATCGCAAGCTCCATACCTTCTCGAGCTACTGATAGAAAACTGAGTAGGCTAAGCTGCCAGCTCGCATAGATATGAACCTTCTCTGCAAGTTCCTGCGAAATTAACCTTGAGTGTCTTCGCATCCATCCTACCATATGTATGAGAGTAGTTGCCGCTGCGATAGAGAGCAAAATTTCCCGCAAAGCACTGGCTAAGGCTATATGATGAAGGATTAATGCCGCTAATCCACTTAGGATCACGGCTGAAAAAATCCCTATCCCTATGTAGTACCACTGGCTTTTTGCGGTGTACCTTCCCAAAGTAGCAATAATAAGTGCAGCTTCTAGAATCTCTCTAAAGGTGATGAATGCCTCACTCACTCTTTCAAAATTAGGTGGCGAGAGTCCTCCTGAGTTAAGTAGAAAGGGGGCTCCCTTCTATAGTAGGTGGCATGGAGGCTTCTATGTCTTGTAGGCACTGCTCTATGTCTTGCAATATGTCAGATAATATCATAGAGTAATCGGACCACTGCAAGGGAGGGGCTGCTGTTTTCTGCCCTTGTACAAATGCTGAGAGAGCCTCTCCGCGGAGGTGATGCAGATATACCCCTTCACGCACTTTTCTTAGTAGGCAAAGGGATTCAGCGGGTATGCGTAAAGTCTTGTGAGAAGGAAGGTCTAGAAACAGCTTTACCCATCTGCGAGCTTGGTGAAGAGGAATACGCAGAAGTGCCGCTACCTCTTGCAGGGTGTAATAGCGTTTAGTGGAGAGCATAAGCCTGCTGGGAGAAAGCTGCCTGCCACTGTTGCCTCTCTTCATAGGAGAAATGTCCCCAAAGGTACATAAGGGGATTTACGCTTTCACCTTGAATCCATACTTCATAGTGAAGGAAGGGCGCTTTAGAGAGGGGAATCCGCGCTACTCTTCCAATCGGAGTACCTGCAAGAACCCACTGTCCCACTTGTACAGTGGAGAGTAAAGGATAGTATATCGTGCATAAGATAGGGGTGTGTTGGACACACACCTTGTACGCATCGGTGCCTGGAACAGCTTCTACGCGTACTACTATGCCTTCTGCTGTGCTCCACACTAATGTACCTTCCCCTGCTAAAAAATCTACTCCTTGATGAGGATAAGTAGTACCTAAAATAGGATGTGTAACCAACCCGTAACCAGCGCCTAAGGCTTCACACGCGCAGGGAAGACTTCTTGGAAGCCTAGAAGAACGTATCTCAGGGCTACTTAGGACTCCTTCTGCCCGGGTAAGGGCTATAAAGAGAGCTTCTATCTTAGCGAGATAGTGTGCCAGCGTATCAGAGGAAAGTAAAGAGGCTAAAAAGCGAGAACTGTCCTTATATGGGTTAGCTTTTGCTTCTTGAGAAGGAGGGACTAAGATAGTATACATTTCCTTTTCTATTTTTTCTATCTGGTGGCTTAGCCGGTAGAGGGTATCCTTATGATGAGTCATGTCTATTAGATGTTTCTGGAGTATTTTGTTTTCCTCTCTTTTTTTACGGAGACTCTGAGTTGGCCACCAGTAAAAAAGAAAGTTTACTATTACCCAGGCGCTCCCTATAGCGATTACTAAGAAAAGTACTATTTGGGCTATCTGAGAATATTTCCATCCTGTGGCTCGCCTAAATTCTAAGTATTTAGAAAGGAACTTATAGGGCTTTCGGCGCACTATTTTTACTATCTTTGTCCTGCGGAGGGCACGACGTGCTCCTTCCTAATCCCCCAGGTCCGAGAGGAAGCAAGGGTCGGAAGCGAGGCGGGCGATGCCCTTCCGCATATTACTTTAGGCTAACTTGTAAGAATGCTGACGCTGTCTAAGCTGGAGCTGTCTCAGCTTCTCAATTCGTTTTGGTATAGGGGGGTGAGTACTGAAAAGATTTAGTATAAAATCTCCTGCTCCAGCAAAAGGATTGGCAATGAAGAGATGGGCTGTTGCTGTATTAGCCTGCTCCATTGGTATGACGGAAGTAAGCTGATGAAGTTTGGCTAAAGCCTTTATGAGCCCCTCAGGGCTTCCTACCATGAGGGCAGCCGTGCGGTCTGCCTCATATTCACGAGCGCGAGAAATAGCCAGCTGAATAAGCGTAGCAGCAAGGGCAGCAATTATTCCTACTACGATTGCGAGTACGAGGCCTAGTCCATTATCTTCTTCTCTTTCTCTACTACTTCGGAAGAAGACTGACCACCGAAGCATGTCTACTAGCCAGGAGATTGCGCCTACAATAGTAGCCGCCACTGTCATCGTGAGCATATCTCGGTTTTTTATGTGGGCTAGCTCATGGGCGAGTACCCCTTCTACTTCTTCAGGAGTCATACTTTGAAGGAGGCCAGCAGTAAATGCTACTATGCCTTTTGTGGGAGAGGGACCCGTAGCGAAGGCGTTAGGTTGCATCTCGGGGATAAGGTAAAGCTTGGGCATGGGAAGGCCTGCCCTTTGCGTAAGCCTGCGTGTCATATCATATACCCAGCGATACTCTCTTTCTGGGAGCGGTTGGGCACGATATTGCCAAAGGATAAGTTTATGCCCTGCTAAATACGCTACCAGATTCATAATAATAGCAACCCCTAATGCGATTGTCATCCCCACCATACCACCGGCTAATCTGC
>JANXCJ010000148.1 GCA_025060275.1 Bacteroidia bacterium
ATAGCTGGTGAAGGGGAAAAATCAATTTGCACGTCGATAATACTCTGTTCAAGAAGGAAGGTATATGTAGTACCTCCTCTCACACACAGGGCGTCTTGGATACTATAGGAGGAAGGATATAGTTTTATACAACTACCTCCTTGCAGACCCCCACAGGGATCAAGGGTACCTCCTTCAAATAGAGCAGCGGGAGCGGGGTTATTTGGCCTTATGTTGAGAGTTAGGGTTCCGTCACTCGGTGGTGTAATCCTAAAAATGTAATCTTGATTGGCATAATCAGCAGGATTAGAGGGGTTACATGCACCAAAGAAAGTATTTGTGGTGTTGATTTTATCTCGCTTACCCGCTACGGGGGTGTAGGTGTTATTTATGGTGAAGGGAAAGGTAGTTATGTCATATACCCCGTCATGCGGGAAGGGGTTAGCAGATCCCACCACCGTAATAGAGTCTATGGCTATGAAGGGGGGGTCATTCGGACCAACATTCCCCGCCACCCCTGTATAGAGATAGGTGAATATCAGCCGATAAGTTTGAGTAGGTGTTAAGCAATTTAGTGGAATTGTATAGGTTCTCCAATTCCAGCGAGTAAAAAGCTGGAAGAAGTTGGTTATCCAGTAAGAGGGGGGTACATCAATTCCTGCTATAGGTTGATAAGTGGTAGGGGCAAGTGAGATTCTAAGGAGATCTGAAAAATTCCCACTAGGATTTATGCGAAAGGTGGCTTGAAGCTTGAAGGTTAGTTCAGCATGAGAGATACCAGGGGGGAGGGTAATATCCCGATAAAAGTGGAAGTAAGTAGGATTAGTAGGATAACCTGGCTGGGAACAGGTGGAGTTTCTAGCCGTGAAGATGCTATTACTTCCATGTGCTGCTCCTACGTTGCTTCCCACAGCCCATCCCTCCACAAAAGGAGCTGGATTGACGATCTGCCAGCCCCCAAACGCGCCACTATTAGTGCAAAATGTGCCCCCTTCAAAGGAACCATCGGTAGCACCATCTACAAGAGTAGTTTGCCCTAATACAATGCCCGCAAGCAAGCCAACTATTGAAAGGAGTGGCATGGAGGCAAATTTAGATACTATGCTTTAATCCATGAAAATTCCTAAACAAACTTTTCATTCATAAGTGAATCACTTCCCCATAGGCAGCAGCAGCGGCTTCCATAATAGCCTCCGAGAGGGTGGGGTGGGGATGAATGGTCTTTGCTAACTCGTGACCTGTAGTTTCCAACCTTCTTGCCACAATAAGCTCCCCTATCATCTCTGTGGCGTTGGGTCCTATCAAGTGCGCACCCAGTAGCTCTCCATACTTCTCGTCTATGATAAGCTTAACGAGTCCCTCATTTTTACCCATCGCAGAGGCTTTTCCTGAAGCAGTGTAAGGGAACTTTCCTACTCTGATAGCGAAGCCCTTTTCCCGTGCGACCTTTTCTGTCATCCCCATAGAAGCTACCTCAGGCTGGCAGTATGTACAATTAGGAATAGTAGTATAATCCAAAGGATTAGGTTCTAAACCGGCTATTTTCTCCACGCAGATAATTCCTTCCATAGAAGCTACATGGGCTAAAGCCGGCGTAGCCAGCACATCCCCTATAGCGTAAATACCTGGCACACTAGTGCGATAGTACTCATCTACTACTATACGCCCTTTCTCTGTCTTGATTCCTAAATCCTCCAATCCCAAGTTTTCTGTATTAGGTGTGATTCCCACAGCTAGAAGGGCCATGTTAGCCTCTACTTGCAGGGTCTCCTTAGGAGTTTGCAAAGTTGCCTTGATTCCTTTGCGAGTTTTTTGAATCTCACTAACCTGCGTGGAGGTAAGGACACTCATGCCTTTCTTGCGGAAACTTTTTTCCAGCTCCTTACTTATCTCTTCATCCTCCCGCGGAAGAATATGTGGAAGTGCTTCTACGAGCGTGACACGAGTACCAAGCGTATGATAGAAGTAGCTGAATTCCACTCCGATTGCGCCTGCTCCTATAACTAGTAAGCTCTCTGGCTGGTTAGGAAGTGTCATCGCTTCGCGATAACCGATGATAGACTTTCCATCTATCTGGATGTGAGGTAAGTTAGCTGCCCTGGCTCCTGTGGCGATAATAATGTGAGAAGCAGAAAGTATCTGCTTACCTCCTTCGTTGAGCTGAACTTCTACCTTTAGGCCTGGAGTAAGCTTAGCTGTACCAGTTATGACCTCTATCTTGTTCTTTTTCATTAGAAATTCCACGCCACGGCTCATTTTGGAGGCTACTTCTCTACTTCTGTGGATAATTTTGGGAAAATCTACACTGACTTTCTCTACGCTGAGCCCATAAGACTCCGCATGAAGAAGGTACTCTAAAACCTCAGCTGATTTGAGAAGTGCCTTTGTAGGGATGCAACCCCAGTTCAGGCAGACACCCCCAAGGTTTTCTCTTTCAATTAGCTGGACAGTGAAGCCCAACTGAGCTGCTCGGATCGCCGCCACATAGCCCCCGGGCCCCCCTCCAATCACGATAAGTTTCTTATCCATGAGAGGCAAATATACAGACCCCCCAAGACCCCTCTTGCAAATTCAGAGTTTGCTCTATATTTGCCTTTTGTAAAGTTGCCATCTATATGCTACGACGGCTGTGCATAGTAGGAGTATGGGTGAGCCTACTTTCTCCCTTATTGGCTCAACAAGATGCAGGCAAGCTGCGTGGCGTGGTACGCGATAAAGTCACAAAGGAACCCCTCGCATTTGCCACAGTAGTCATTATTCAGAACGGAGCCATAAAAGGTGGAACAAACACGAATGAAAATGGAGAATATAGCATTGCTCCAATTACCCCTGGGACCTATGATGTGAGAGCGAGCTACGCCGGTAAGACCCTCACTATCAGCGGAGTAGTGATTACAGCAAATCGTACGATTGTGCTGGATATCAATATGGAAGCAAGTGTGCAGGCAGAGACGCAGGTGATAGTAGACTATAAGGTCCCTCTTTTTGAGAAGGATGAGACAGTTACGGGTAAGACTATAACCTTAGAACAAATTCAAAAGATGGGTACCCGAAATATAAACGCGTTCTTGGCTACCTCAGCGGGGGTATATCAGGTGGATGACAAGTTCGGACAGGGCATAAATGTTCGGGGAGCCCGGGGGGATGCTACGCAGTACTTTGTTGATGGTGTGCGAGTTATAGGTACCTTTGCTATGCCTCAAAGGGGGATCTCTCAGCTTTCTATTTACACAGGGGGAGTTCCTGCGGAGTTTGGTGATGTGATGGGGGGTGTAGTGCAGATCACTACAGGCGGTCCAAGCGCTAAGCACACTTTTGGAGGGGAAATTCAATCCAGTCAGCTTACGGACCCTTATAAGTTCAATCTGTTCGCCTTCAATATCTCAGGTCCTATCTTTTCTCGTACTTTAGATGATGGCAGCAAAGTTCCCATCTTAGGGTATGCCCTCACGACAGAATACCAGCATGAACGTGATTATGACCCCCCCTATGGGGGTGTATATCAGGTGAAGTCAGAAGTGCTTGAGGACCTAAAGCAGACTCCACTTCAACCTTTTGGCACAGGAACAGTATTTTTTGTGAATAGAGCCCACTTCTTGCGCCCAGATCAGATTGAGCGGGTTCGTTATAGACCTAATGCCACTCTGCAGCAAATCCGAGCTAACCTTCGGATGGATCTTCGTTTAGCGGAAAATGCTTTCATCAAGCTGGGCTTGTCTGCTGAGGACTCCCGAAGAAACTTGTGGAGCCTAACGCGGTCTCTTCTTTCCTCTGACAGGCTTCCTCGCCGATATGCCCGGACAGTGCGAAGTTTTATTCGTTTACAGCAGTCCTTCACGGGGGACACAGGGAGTGTGCTGAGGAATTTCTTCTATACCCTTCAATTTGACTATACTCGTTTTGACGGAAGAACAATAGACCCCACTTTAGGCTTGGATTGGTTTCGGTATGGGCATGTAGGGCGCTTCCAAACGCGTTATGCCGAGCTAATAGTCCCTGCGTTTCTGGGTAATTTGCCTGTCTATCAGACAGTGGGTTATGTAGAAAATGAGTATCTCTTTGATGCATCTAATAGTAATCACCCCGTTTTAGCGAACTATAATCTTTTTATCTATAACTACCTTGCTCAAAATCCTAGGCTCCTTTTCAATCCTTACACTCTCTCCATAGAACCCAGTAGCCGAGTACTAAGCTTTTATGATCTGAATCAGTTAGGCGGAATTCTAAATGGCTCCATACCCGCTCAGCTATGGATATATAATCTCTTCTTTGGTCAGGGGCACTATGCGCTTCTCGGACCCAGCTTTGATAACACAGATATGTTCCGTATTACAGGGCAAGCTGCAGTGGAGTTAGGAAGACATAATCTCAAAGCAGGCTTTGAGTTTGATCAGCGCTATAGTCGTTTCTATGGTGTGTCAGTGGGTTACATGTGGAGTCTAATGCGACTATAT
>JANXCJ010000149.1 GCA_025060275.1 Bacteroidia bacterium
ACTAAAGGGAGCTTTTCCTTCGTAGGAAGGGTGAAAGCCCCCTTTTCATCCGTCAGGGTACCTTGGGAAGTTCCTTGTATTCTTACGGTAGCCCCGGGCAGAGGTTCCCCTGTTGAACCATCCACTACTATACCCGTTAGTACTTGTGCCCATAAGCAGAGAGGCGCTAAAAGAAATACAAACCGCATCCCATACAAAATAGGTAGATAATATGTTTTCAGGGCTAACAGTCGGCTATACTTGACTACCTTTGTAGAGTGCGGGTATGCCTGCTCAAATCTAAAATCCATCGAGCAAAGATTACAGAGGTAAATCTAGACTACATAGGGAGTCTTACACTAGACAAAGCCCTAATGGAAGCAGCTGGACTATTACCCTACGAGCAGGTACATGTGCTCAATCTAAATAATGGAAGCCGCATAGAGACCTACGTAATAGAAGGAGAGCGAGGAAGCGGTGTAGTCGCGCTAAATGGGCCCGCTGCCCGCACAGGAGTTGTGGGCGACCTAATAATCGTGCTGGCATATGCTTGGATGAGCGAGGAGGAAGCCTTACGCCATACCCCTCACTTAGTTTTTCCCCGCGAAGGGAACCTTCTGTGAGAAGTAGGATTATAGAGGGAGTAATAGCCTTAGGCATAGGAGGGATACTGCTATGGTGGGTACTACGCGGGTTTGTATGGGAGAGTTTAGCCCAGGTTATCGGAAGGTGGTACTGGATGCTTTTTGCTGCGTTTGCTATGACGGGAGCTCATGTTTTGCGTGCCTGGCGATGGCAGCTCATGTTACAGGCAAGTAGAACATTCATAGACTGGAAAGCTGCATGGTGGGCTCTCATGGTAGGGTACTTAGTTAATCTTGCCCTCCCTCGTGTAGGCGAAGTAGTACGCTGTACACTCCTGTGGCGTTGGCGAAAAGTATCTACTCCATTAGCTATAGGCAGCGTAGTAGCGGAGAGAATAGTAGATATTTTGACTTTGATATTGCTAGCTGGAGTGATTGTGCTTAAGCAGGGTATGAATTGGCTGGAGCTACTTGGGATGCGAGAATATCTACCACACCTCTTTGCAGGCGTGTTGTTAGCAGCAGTAGGAGGGGTGGTAATATGGCGTTTATGGCTGAGAAATCGTCAAGTAGGAGTTATCTCCCAGCTTGTAAAGGGACTAATTAGCATTATCCAGGCCCGTCCCCGTAGCCTCATGATAATTCTTTCCATAGGTATCTGGATTGGATACTGGTTGGCTATCTTAGGTGTGATGGCTACATGTGCAGAGAAGGATTACGCATCTCTCGCATGGGCAAGTGGGATACTCTTAGTGGGTTCAGGGCTGGCTATGGCTATACCTGTACCAGGTGGCTTAGGTACTTTCCATGCCATAGGTCTTGTGCTTCTACTTTCTTTAGGCTGGGAAAAGAGTCTATCCCAACTTATCGTAGTAGCTGCCCATGCGATGCAAACTCTCTTATTAGTAATACTAGGGATAGGAGGCGTCATCTATGCAAGCACTATTCGCTATTCCAGCCATACAGCGCGTTAGCTTAGATTTTAGTAAGTTTGTCAAGAAATGAGAAAAGGGTCATTAGTAATATGGAGCATCGCCACCGCAGCGATAACCTCCGCATGTAAGCGAGGCTCATGTGAAGGGGTGATATGCTTGAATGGAGGTTACTGCAGGAATGGACGGTGTGTCTGCCCTGTGGGCTTTGGAGGTACTCAGTGTGAAAGAAAATGGACAGATAATTGGGTAGGTACCTACACCGTGGATGATCGCTGTAGAACGGTAGGCATGATACCCCAATACGATGCCCAGATTACTGCTTCTCCAATATATCCTGATGTAATATACTTTGAGGGCTTCGGCGATATTCGGTGCGAGGGACAAAAGATAAGAGTAGAAGGAAGACTAACGAGCACAGAGCAGGTAGAAATATACCAGCAGAGTAGCTGTAATAGACGCTACACACTTTGGGGCTCCGCAAGACTTGAGGGTACGAGTCGTACCATTAGCGTAGAATACTACTTTAGGGATTTCCAGACTGACATCATGGATACTTGTAGAGCAGTCTGGAGCCGGTATTGAGAAGCCACCTCTTTGCCTACTTTTTTAAAAATCTTAGTGGGACTTAGAAGAAGTACAGGAAATCTATATAGCAAGAGTATCTGCTAAGCACTGGCTTTGCTTTCATACGCTATATACTTTGAGTTTATCCTAAAACTTATATGGCTCTATAATATGCCCATACTTGCGCGCCTGTACATTTCATAGACCCCTTTTACTTTATCATGCCCTTCAGGACTTTATTGAGAGCAATATGCTTACTCTCTCTTCTCAGCATAAATAACCTGCGTGCAGAGTTCACACTTAGAATTGTAGGCAAAGGAGAATAGCTTCTTCCTAGCATATATTACGATATAATGCCAAAGTTTTCAGATGAGATAATGCCTTTCCCTACGCAGAAGCAGGGGAAAGCCGTGCAGACTAACTCCTTAGAAACAGGTGTAAGTAAATCATGACTTACCTGCTTCCTCTTTTTTAGAGGCGAATATAACCCTATCTTGCTCCTCCTTTGTACGGTGGGAGTAGGAGAGGCTCCACTTGCCAGCCTTTTAGGTGGCAAAACTCCACGAGAGATGCTTGCAATCTTTTCCTGCCCACCCCGTGAATAACCACCACAGATGGATAATTAGCTGCTTCGCAGGCAATTAGATAACGCTGCATTGTTGCTACCTGATAATCAAATATAGCCTCTGGCGGCGCATCCGCCATGGAAGTAGAGAGTTTTTCTATGTGTAAGTCTATTTCCCGAGGTAGCTTAGAGAAGAGGTTGGATGCTTCTTCTCCTGTTTTTTCCGGAGAGGAATCAAGGCTAGACTTGACTGAAGAGAGATGGAGGGGTATCCTTTGCTTCTCCTGGCGAATAAAATGCACATACCGCAGTTCAAATTGGATTGTAAAAGGCTGGGGAGGGTACTGGACAGGTCCTGCAGGGGCCACTACACGCAAAAGTCGTAGCTGCCAAGGGGGCGGATTCTCTTTGAGAGAGAGACTTAGCTTTACCTCCTCTCCCTGAGACAATAGGCGATTAAGGAGGGGATGCCACAGTCTCTTTCCCGCCTGAAGGTATAAAGAGTAAAAACAAGAGTGAGATAGACCATGATACAAAAGCAAATCTGCTCTATTCTGGGAAGGATATGAGACAAGGTAAAGCTCTATCTCTTCCTGCCCAAGATGCGAAAAAGGGGATGGGCAGAGAAGTTTTTGTTCTTCCTCTTCAATAACTAACTCACGTAAGGGGAGACGCTGGCTAAAACCAGCACGAGAGACCCATGCCCATCCCCCTTCTTCGTCCAGGGAGAGAATTTCTACCGTCTCTGCAGCGTGTAGCAAACGTGCCCTTAGGGGCTTACTCAATCCTTTTCACCCTTACCCGCCTTCTGATCTAAGAGCAAAATTGCTGCGGCATCTTCACCTGCTAGCTTGAGCTGATCTACCCAGCTCTGCATGAGACTTTCTTCTTCACGCTGCTCCCGAATATACCACCACAAAAACTCCTCTACATCATATTCACCCATCTCTCTAACCTTCTTGAGAAGATTGTAGTAGGTTAGGGTAACTCTTTGCTCATATTCATAGGCTGCTTCAAAACATCCTAAGGGGCTGGCATAATTCTTAGAGGGAGCCTCTATGGGGAGAGGGGTAAAAGGCACCCCTTTCTCTACGAGATAGTTGAAGAGCCGCATCGCATGTTCTTTCTCCTCTTGGGACTGCCGAAGGAAGAAATGCGCAAACCCCCTAAGCTCTTTCTCAAAGAAGTAGCCAGCTATGGCCATGTAAAAGTATTCTGCATACAGTTCCCTATTTAGCTGTTCATTTAGACTCTGAATTATTTCCGTGGGTATTCTCATAGTGTTTTAGTTTTTCAAAGGATTTATCTGTAAATTTAGGGTAGTCCATGCTGCTGCAGCACGCCCATTATACACAGCAGGATAGAAACGCAACTCCATAAGGGGAGGAATAAAGTACTCTGGTGTGAGGCTTGGATCAGAAACCCGCACGATTTGAAAGCGGCGCACGCGCCCCTCTTCACTCACGTATATCCGAAGGGTAAGAGACACAGGCTTAGCAGGACGATAACGCTGAGAAATGAGAAGTTCTACGCTGGAGAGGTTACGAGGAGTAGGGTCTTCTTCTAATAGAACCGCACTGTGAGGAGGGGGCACGTCATTTAGGTCCATTAAGGTATCCATCCATGCCTCCCTCTTAGGAGGGGGGAGAGGTTTATCAGCAGGTTTGAGAGAAGATTGAGTAGTAGGCTTACCTGAAGCAACTGATGAATGAAC
>JANXCJ010000014.1 GCA_025060275.1 Bacteroidia bacterium
CGTATGCATGTGCTACTTATTCCTAAGTCTAATATTTCTGCATATAAGAGCACTACGCCAATCAGCAAGAGAATACCGTAAGTAGTTTCGCCGAGATGCGAGTAGAAAATAGGCGTAGTTAGAAGAGCCCATATGAGATTAGTTAGAGTAGCGATGAGGTTCCAGAGTGTGCCAGTAGCGATTCGTCGTGTGATGGAGATACCCTCTAACTTCATTTCAGGAAGAGTAGGATGAAAGACCTACCCGGGGTTTTAGGTGAATTGAAGTAGGAGCTTAGGTTTGGGAGACTTATAGACTTTAAGCGTATTACTAAAGTTTTAGGTGAATTGAAGTAGGAGCTTAAGACAAGCATCGGGTGGATGACTAAGTGGGGCTAAGATAGAGAATGGAGAAAAATGTTTATATTTGTATTGTAAGTAAAATGGGGGTGAAAGGGTTTGACAGCTAAAGGAATGAAAGGGGGCATGCGAGGTTTCTGCCCTCCTCTCAAAGGGGCAGGCGGCAAAAAAGTGCCGAAACTTCCTACGCTCTCGCTGCCTAATTTTTTAGGTAGCCGGCGGAGGGGAGGCCTTGCCCGAGGCTGAGCCTCCTGTCGTAGGGAATATCGGGCTTGAGATAAGGGAGAGCTCCGACCTTATCTGACCTACCAGGAGCTGCGAAAGGGTGAAGGAGTGCCTCTGCTTCTCCCCTTTCTAAGGTTTTTCAGAGGCTAAGCATGTAGACCCTTTTCAGGTACTTTAGACTGGACGCGGGTTCAATTCCCGCCACCTCCACGAGTGTCTCGTTGGGCATGGGGCGGAATAGGAATCGCCCTTATCTTGATAGGAGTAAGTTACTTTTTTCCCATAAATACATCGTGTATATTGTGCGCGCCCTCTTGGGAAGGGAGTTGGATGGGTACAGATGCAGTAGGGAGGGATATAGCTTTGAGGCTTCTTAGAGGGTGGGGTGTCAGTATGGGAGTAGCTCAACTCGCCGCCTTCGTTAGCCTTTGTGTGGGCACTGTTATTGGACTTATAGCTGGGAGTGGTTCTGAGAGGGTGGACACTCTCATAACAGTTCTCCTTCAAGCAATTTGGGTCGTACCTGTTCTTTTATGGTCAGCCATGTTAGCATTTATAGTGGGGAATAGTCTCCTAAAAGTTATTTTGGCTATTGGTCTTAGCACATGGGTTGAAACCGCTCGTTTGGTACGAATAGAAGTGCGGCGTCTTTGGAGGCTTGCCTTCGTGGAGGCTTCCAAAGTCATGGGCTACCCTAAATCTTATATTTTGTGGCGAGAAATTCTTCCTAATCTTACTCCCCTTCTGCGAACGCAATTCCTACAAGTTTTTGCCACAGCGGTATTAATTGAGGCGGGCTTGGGGTTTGTAGGGATAGGAATTAAGGAAGCAAGTTTGGGGGTCATGCTTTTTGAAGCTACCCAGTGGATTACCTTACCGCAAGGGCAGATTCAGGGAATTGCAGCGGCTTTTCTTCTTACTGGAACAGTATTTGCCCTATATTTGGCTACTGGCAATGGGCGCAATGCTTTCTGAAATTCCTCAGGGCTTTTCACCTCACCATCTCATCCGTGAGTTGGAGATAAAGCGCGGAGAGGTAGAAGCTCTGCAGGAGGTAGTGCGCCTTTTAGCTCCGAAGATCCGGGACACAGCCCTTCTTGTCTCCGTCGCTTCTATTTTGCGAAGTCGGTTTGGCGTACAAAGAATGGCATATATTCATACTTTCACACCTGATCATGCTCCGAGGCTCAGTTATTTCCATAATTTCCCCAGCATTTCTCAGGAAGCGTTAAGGGAAGCTATAACCTATACTGTTACTAGTGTACCTCACCCAGACAGCTTTTTGGAACATATGGGGGTAGAAATCGTGATGCCCCTAGGGCGGTTTATAGGTCCTACCTCACGAGTGCGCATAGTAGAACCTCGAGCATGGTGGCTCTTAGGACAATTTGCTACTACAGAAGAAGAAAAGGCAAATGATCTATTGTACCTAGAAATTATAGGCATTTTGATTACGGTTTATTTGGAAAATACTTTCTTTCAGGAGCAACAGAGGCAAGCAGAGATTCTCAGGCTTCAGCAGCAGGCTTATGAGCAGGAGATAGCATTAGCCTCGCGCATTCAACGCCGCATCTTATCTACTGCTAATCCTGCCGTTCATCCTCGTTTAGATATTGCTACCTTTCACTCTCCTCACCAAGGTATCGGGGGTGACCTATTTGACTTTATTCGCCTGGATGAGAAGCGGGTGCTATTTTACATCGGGGACGTTTCAGGAAAGGGAATCTCTGCCGCTCTTGTTATGTCTAACTTACAGGGGCATATCCAGAGTTTAGCTGAGTTGAACATACCTCTACCTGTCTTATTGGAGCAGCTTCATCGTCGTCTTCTCCAGTTATATGGGGATGATGATACAGGTTTCGTAACGCTATTTCTGGGTCTTCTGGAACTTCAAGAAAGCGGTGCCATTCTACATTACTTCAATGCTGCCCATCCACCCCCTCTTCTTATTCGTAAGGGCTCGGTTCATGCCCTCCCCGCTAATCTCACAATGCTCGGCATTTCTATTCCGGGGCAGCCCCCTCTGAGCTCTCTTACGCCCACGCGATTAGTATTATATCCTAACGATCTTTTCTTAGCATATACTGATGGGCTTATAGAACAAACTAATCCTGCTGGTCAAAACTTGGGCATAGAATACTTGATGAATAGCCTTGCTTCTTCACCGCCTCCTGATGCAGCTACTTTGATTGCACAGGTCAGGCAGATACTGGATAACTTCAAGGAGAATGTTCCTTTGGAGGATGATACAAGTCTCGTTGCATGCCACCTTCTCTAAATAGGGAACGGTTTTCTAATCTCAAGATACCTCTTGTGGGGGAAAATCTTCCAGCTGGGAATCTGCCTGAGCTGTTGGAAAAGGTACCCTACCTTTGGCTTCAGTTCCTTAGGCATCTCGGGTGTATATACTGCAAAGGGCTGGTGGAGGAGATTCGCAACTTTTTGGATCGGTGGACAGGAAAGACTAAGCCTACCCTCATATTCGTACATCCTAATACTTTAGAAGAAGGGAGAGAGTTTTTTGCAAAGTTTTATCCTAATGCGGCTCACATTGCAGATCCTGAGCTTAGGCTCTACCGGCTCTTTGAAGTAAAACGACTCTTTTTGCCTTTCCAGGTAAGCCTTAGAGATGTTCTGCGATTCTGGAAACTGTGGCAAAAAGGACTAAGAAATGAAAAGCCCAGTGGGGATGCACTTGTATTACATGCTTCTTTCTTATTTTATAAGGGTGAGTTAGTTTGGAGCTATTATGCAAAGCGACTTAGCGATGTCCCAGACTGGAGGAGAATACCTTAGGGTTTTAGCAGCTGTTTCCTTGGACTCCTCTAATGAGGAGGAGATATTACTGAGCTTACCCCACTTAGTGCGAGGTGGTCAGAGTGGGGCTCTCCTGCGCTTATATCATGTGCTGACCCCTGAACATCTCCGCCTTTCCCCTATGGAAGGGGGTAGTTTCCTCCATGAACTAGCGCGAGCTCGCGAAGCAGCAGAGCAGAAGCTCAGTAGGTATTGTGCTCTCCTTCGTGAGAGACTCCCTCAAGAAATAAGTGTGGATTATTGGGTGGAAAGCCAAGAGGTAGCCTCCGCTGGCGAAGAGATAGCCCTTTATCTTCAAAAAGAGCTCTTTTCTTTATTAGTAGTTGCCTTCAAACAGCGGAAAAGGTGGGAAAGATTTTTTGGTACTACAGCTCTGTGGGATGTCCTGGACAGTGCTCCTACCCCAATACTTCTCCTGCCGGCGCCTCTTTCTATTCCTCCTAAACGGGTTCTATGGGTAAGTCAGATGCAGGTGGAGGAGTTTCCTCTCCTCAAATCTCTGATTCCTATAATCCGATTTTTGAAAGCCACCCTATACTGTGCAAAGATTAACACGCCCTATTCTTTCTATACTCATCGTAGCTTCCAGCGGCACATTCTGGCTATGTGCGACTATATTATTGAGCAGGTAGCCCCTGATTTTGTGCCTGAGGAGTGCATACTTTATGCGGACAAGGATATGGCAGAAGGGGTACTGCATGCTACTCAGGACTTCCTTATGGATGTCGTGGCTCTGTCCTCTGAGGGGGATAACGTAGATTGGAAGCTATTAGACAAGCTCTTAGCCCAACAGATTCCCATACTTTTGCTACGGCAGCAATAAAAAGATGGAGACTTGGCTTGTTACAGGTAGTAGTAGGGGAATTGGTCGGGCAATTGTGGAAGCAGTATTAGATGCGGGGCATCAAGTCGTAGCCACAGCTCGGCGCCCAGAAGCAATAGAAGATTTAGGGCAGAGGTATCCTGAACGCTGCTTAGTCTTTCCGCTGGACGTAAGAGAAAGGTCTCAAGCTTTCTCTCTAATAAAAGCGCTACAGGCACGGAAAATCTCACCCTCTGTACTGGTAAATAATGCGGGCTATGGTTTAGTAGGTGCCTTAGAGGAGCTACCTGAGGAGGCTATTTTACGCCAGGTGGAGACTAATTTATTAGGAGTTATTTGGCTTATTCAGGCTGTGTTACCTGTGATGAGAGCACAAAAACGTGGGTTTATTTTCAATATTTCTTCCATTGCTGGCTACTTTGGGTTCAAGGGCGTCTCGCTGTATAACGCCACTAAATTTGCTGTTACAGGGCTTAGTGAAGCATTAGCGCAGGAAGTAGCTCCGTGGAATATTTACGTCTGTAGTGTAGCACCAGGTCCGTATCGTACCGATTGGGCAGGAAAATCCTTGGAGAAGGCACCAAGCTTAGCCACACTAACTCCTTCAAGCCCCTATTACGAGCTACATGCCCTCATGGCAGAAAGATATGCTCAAATGGATGGTAATCAACCCGGGGACCCTTATCATATTGCTAAGGTGCTCCTGCGATGTGTAGAACAAGGATGGGCGCCCAAACATCTCATATTAGGTGATGAAGCCAAGCAAACATGGGACAAGTACCTTTTCTTACATCAATTTCCTGAACTTCAATTTATTGGTCATCAGGAAGATACACCGAAGCGGAGTACAGAAGGCTAAAAGAGTGAAGTTTGATACCTTAAAGTGGGTAAAGTTACAAGAAACTCCTCCTGATGGTTGAGTCTAGAAGGTTTTCCTAAAGATGCCTGTAGGCTGTTTCTTTCAGGGAAATCCCAGAGTTAGAGAAAAAGGCTTGTATCTGCATGGATAATTTGCGGATGGTAAAAATCCATAACGAGATGCCCCTCAACTGATTCACTCCAACACTGCTATTAGGGATAGTTTTTTTCATTTATTGCTTTACTACTTCATTCATAGCGAAGGGCATCTACAGGCTGGAGCCTGGCGGCTTCTTGGGCAGGCTGGTAGCCCGCTAATATGCCTACTATCATACTTATGAGGAGCGCTACACCTACCCATTTCCAAGGCATTACAAAAGAAGCTCCAATAAGCCATGCTACTCCATTTCCTACCAAGATGCCTAAGCCGATTCCGCCCATACCGCCTACTACGGCTACTACTACTGCTTCGGATAGGAACTGCTTTCGGATATCCCATCTTGTTGCTCCGATTGCCATTCGCAGACCTATTTCTTGAGTGCGTTCTTTGACGACTACGAGGAGGATATTTGTCAGGCTCAAGGTGGCGCCTAAGAGAGTGATTAGGCTTATTCCCAGAGTAGCAAAAGTGATGACTCGGATCTGATCCAAAGCGAAGTCTGCCCACTGCTCTCCCCACATTACAGCAAAAGGTTCCTCTTGTCCGGGTTTTATGCGCCGGATGGTTCGCATTACTGCTCGTGCTGCGTTTGCTGCTCGTGGCACCTCTTCTACTGAAGGTACGCCTACATAAGTACTTCCAGCAAAGTCAGAACTAAATCTTCTCAGTATGCCCCAAGGTACGAAGCATTCCATGTCTAAGTTGATTCCAAATAAGCCCCCACGAGGCTTTAGCACTCCTATTACCTGGTAGAAAGCATCTTCTACTCTTATCCACTTGCCTAAGGGGGAAGTTTGGGGGAATAGCTGTTTCGCTACGCTTGCACCTATGAGGATTACAGGTAAGCCGTAGCGGGATTCTATCTCTGAAAAGAGGCGCCCCTCAGAGAGAGATATTTCCTGGATGGAAAAGTATGCAGGTTCCACACAGTATAAGCGTACCTGATTAGCCGTGGAATTTCCTTTGTAGAAAGCTCGCGCACTGGAATTTAGAACTGCATGACGGGATAAGCGAGCCCCAGGATAGAGGAATTTTTTTTCAAATGCATCTATTTCCCAGGGGCGAAGGTTGCTTGCTTGCCGGGCACCTAGGCGGGCTCTTGCAAAACGAAAAACTATTTCTCCACCTGTAACTAAGAAAGTCTGTGTGCCTAATCCAACTAAGCTTTTAGCAATAAAGACGCGAAGGGCTTCTAAGGTGGTAAGGATGCCCACGAGGGCTGTAATACCCATCGCTAGCATGCTCAGGGTGAGCAAAGCTCGTATACGATATTCCCAGAGAGCTTTCAGCGCTTCTCGTACTATGAATAGCATGTATTAAGCTGAGCGATATCTTTCCTATAGTACCTCCCTTCAAAAGGCAGAAGCTCCATGCCTGCGTAGGCTTGTTTGCGGGCTTCTTCTAGGGTCTGTCCTAATCCGACTAGGGTATAGCTTCTTCCCCCCGTTGTGAGAAGGTAGTTACTCTCTCCCTTCTCTACGCCTGCCCAGTAAATGAGAGTCTTCTCTCCGAGCCTGCTCCCTCCTTCTTCAAGTGGGGGAAAGTAGATAGCGTGTCCTTTTTGGGGTGCTTCTGGATACCCTTTGGTAGCAGCTACTACTCCTACCGCATAGCCTGGATGCACACGAATTTTCAGATTGCCAAGTTTCTGAATACGATAATAATACAGAATCTCATCAAAACTATTCGCTATGAGAGGGAGTATAAGCTGGGCTTCGGGGTCTCCTAGTCGTACATTATACTCTAAGACATAGGGTTCTCCTTGTACCTTCATGAGCCCTAAATAGAGAAAGCCATGATAGGATAATCCCATACGAAGCAGGGCCGCAAAGGTGGGTTCTATTACTTTTTCTCGCACTACTTCTATCCAACTAAGGTCTTCAGCAGGAGCATAACCCCCCATGCCCCCTGTATTAGGTCCCTTATCCCCATCCAGAAGGCGCTTGTAGTCTCGTGCTACGGGTAGGAGGGTGTAACTTTTCCCATCTGCAAGGAGGAATACAGAGCGTTCTTCTCCTTCTAAGAAGGTTTCTACTACTATGGTTTGACCTGCTGTGCCATACTTCTGTCCCTGTAAGCAGCCTCTAGCAAATTCCAGCGCTTCTTGCGAAGAGGTAGCAATAAAGACGCCTTTACCTCCTGCCAATCCGCTAGCTTTTAGAACCAGAGGATAGGTGGCTGCACGCAAATAAGATTCCATCTCCGCCTGCTGGTCGCGAGTAAAGATCATAGCGGGGGCGGTTGGTATGCCAGCTAGCTCAAGGAATTGTTTGGCCTTAGCTTTACTGGCTTCTAAGAAGCTGAGCTTCTGCGGAGGGGCTATGACTGTAGTTAGGTCGCATAGATCGTCATAAATGCCTTTGGCGATAGGCAGTTCTGGTCCGATGATTACGTAGTTTATTTTTTCCTGTCGGATAAAGTCTCTTAGTGCGGATATTTCGTGTTCTTGAATAGGTACGCGGATAAGAGGGGGTAGCATGCCGCCATTGCCTGGAGCTATGAATACTTTTAATCTCCCACTTTGTAGAGCTTTGTGGGCTAAGGAGTGCTCCCTTCCACCTCGTCCGACAATGAGAACTTTCTCCATGAGGGCAAATTTACCCTCTACAAATAGTAAAAAAACCCCCGGGGACTCAACCAGATTGGGAATCAACCCGGGGGCCTCTCTGCTGGGCTAATACAAAGGTACGCCAAATCTTACATTTGCAATGCCCTGCACCTTGTCTTAGTTCTCAATTTGTACAGAATAGGACTTGAAAGGTATGATTTTCCACTTAGAGGGTTAGGAAGGAGGCTTGAAGAGTTCAAAAGTTTCACCACATGTATGACAGCGAAAGATGGCTCTGCACGCCGTAGGTCCGAAAGGAGAGAGCAGGCTCACTGCCTCAGATTCACAACGAGGGCATGCTGTATGACTAAGGAGGGCAAGAGGATCTCCTGAAAAGTCCTTTGGCAAAGCAAAGCCTGCTCGCCGCAGACCTTCCCAACCTTGGGGGGTAACATTTTGGGGTTGCCAAGGCTTTGTATAATTTATTTCAACTACGCTTTTCCATCCGTGCTGCTCAAGAGTCCTCTGAATCTGTTCCTTAAGAAGTGAAATGGCCGGGCAGCCTGCATAGGTTGGTATGAGTTCTATACATATCTCTTTTTCTTCTACACGAATATCGCCCACCATGCCCATATCTACCACTGAAACGTGAGGTATCTCTGGGTCAGGTATATTCTTGAGCCAGCGTTTTATTTCATCAGTGGAGGGTAGCATGAAGCCCCTGTGCAAATTCCTGAGCCCACTTCTTTATGGCATCTCTTACTTCTCTAAATAGCTCTATTCCTCCTTTAGAAGGGTCAGGAAAGCTCACATGAAGCTGGAAGCGAGCAGGGAGGTAAGGGCAACTTTCCTTAGCGGTATCACACACGGTGATTATATAGTCCCATTCTTGACTGCTATACTTCTCTATAGGGTCTGAGGTATGATGGCTGAGATCATACCCTTCCTCAGCCATTACAGCGATAGTAAAGGGGTGAATGCCTGTGGGGTGAGTGCCTGCACTTTTTATCTCTACCTCAGGGGGGAGGTACTTTCGGAGGTAGGCTTCCGCCATTTGGCTACGAGCGCTATTGTGAGTGCAAACTACAAGTATTTTTACCATTCTGCGCCGGGTTCGGAGGAAGAGACTTCTGTCATCTCTTGTAGTAGCTCATCAAAGTATGGGCTTCGCAGCCCCTTACGAGCGCCCTGCAGGGGGAGTAGTGTCTCCGAGGCAGGGGGGGGAGGAAACAGATTAGCTGAAATAAGAGTAGGTTGAATAAGTTCAAGCCAGCGCTCCCTTAGTACGGATGAAGGGGGTATCCAGCCTGCTTCCACTATTTCGGCTTCTTCGGGTAAGGGTTCAAAAAGCATCCATGCATAAGGCCAGAGCTGGTCTATGGCGCTCTTGAGGCGAAGATAAGCTTCCTCAGTAGAGTAAGCTAATCGTTTTATCCAGGTAGTGGCATGAAGCCAGTGATACTTCTCTTCTCTTAGTAGTCTATCAGCTAATCCTGCTAAGGGGTCATAGCTTCCCTCTCGCAGGGCTTGTAGCTTTATCTGCTCGGCTGCATCATAAAGGTAGTGCCGCATGAGAGCCAGAGCATAATCATAGTCAAAATTCGGTAGCTCTACTAAATGCGCGCAGCGAAACTCAGAGGCTTTGCGCTGAAAAGCATATTCATCTGGCGTTCTTAGACCTAGATCGGTGAGAATCTGATAGTAGGCTTGGGCATGTCCGGTTTCATCCTGAGCAATAGAGGCAAAAGCGATATCTTCTTCTAAGATAGGTCCTAATCCTATCCATTCGGCGTGCCGATGACCTATGATAAGCTCATCGTCTGCCAATGACAGTACAAGTGTCTCTAATCTCTCAATCATGGGAAGTGGCTTGGAGGCGGTCTCTATACTTTTCTAATCTTTCTCGGGTATTAAGGTAGCCCTGAGGTTCTCGGTAGCTTTTATCTACGGCGGGCTGAAAGAGGTCTTCATCAGCTGGACTAGTCCATAAGATAGCTTCCGTGGGGACTACCCATAGAGCTACGCACTGGCTGCGGCGTGCATACTGCTCCTTAGCCAGCACTAATGCCATTTCTGGGTTTGGGGCATGAAGGGAGCCTACATGCTGGGCGTGTCCTCCGCGCATGCGCTGGACAAAGACCTCGTAAGTAGGCCAGTGTTCCAGAGAATCAAGGGGAGGGGTGGAAAGAGTCCACAGTTCTGGTTCTGCCCGTCGGATTCTGGGATCTAATGAACTCATATCATGCTAAGGGAGTTACATAACGAGCCTGAGACTCCAGAAGGGCTCGTCGCACCCACCTTCCCTTTTCCTCGGCGAAGCGCCGTACAGCTATCCTTTCTTTATTACATGGACCGTTTCCGTTGATGACTTGCCAGAACTCATCCCAGTTCGGATCGGAATATTCCCAACGCCCTGTTTCGGGATTCTTGCGCAGGTTAGGGTCAGGAATTGTGAGCCCTAACTCCCAAATCTTAGGCACATACATGTCCAAAAATTGCTGACGCATTTCATCATTTGTGGCAAGCTTGACTTTCCACTTTACCAGCTTTTCTGTATGGACAGAGAGATTATCCGGCGGCCCAAAGAAGTGCATGATAGGTCTCCACCACCGATTGAGCGCATCTTGTAGAAGGGCTCTCTGCTTAGGGGTGCCCGTAGCCAGATATACTACGCTGTCATATCCATACTTGAGGTGGAAAGATTCTTCCCAGCAGATTCTTTCCAGGGCCCGAACATAGGGTCCGTAGGAGCCTTTAGAGTTAGTAGTTTGGTTGATGATAGCGCCTGCATCTACAAGCCAGGCAATAATGGCTGTATCTGCCCAGGTTTTAGCGGGGTAATTGAAGACGTTGGAATACTTAGATTTGCCAGATAGGAGGTCGTTGATCATGGCTTCTCGGGGCTTGCCCAGGGTTTCTGCTGCACTATAGAGAAGCTGGGCATGCCCTACTTCATCTTGTACTTTTGCCATGAGGGCTAATTTCCTGCGAAAGGTGGGGGCACGGGTAATCCATGTGCCTTCTGGTAGAGCACCGATGATCTCTGAGTGAGCATGCTGTTCTATCAGCCTAATCAGCTGTCGCCTGTATTCAAAGGGCATCCAGTCTTGTGGCTCTATCTTTTCCCCTCGCTCTATCCGAGCTTCAAACTCTGCGAGTTTTTCAGGGTCTTCTTCGTGGACCTTTTTACCCCAGTTCTCAATGTCCTCGGGTCTTATGACGAGATTGCCGTACATACTACAAATATATAACTTTTTTGAATCTTCCAAATGTTAGATCGGGAGTTGCCCTTAGACTTCTAAAGCTAAAAATAGTATGTCATCTGTCTGGGAATTCTGGCCTCTCCATTGATTGAGCGCCTGTTTGAGAAGGCTAACTTGCTCATTTAAGGTAAGATACTGATTGAGCTGGAGGAAATTTCTTAGGCGTTGGGAGGAAAACTTTTTTCCATCTGCGCTAAGTTGGTCTGAAACCCCATCTGAGAAGAGATAAAGTCTGTCTTTACCCTGCAGATGAAATACCTGCAGGTCAGGAGAGAAGTCTCGTGAGGTAGTAGGACTGATATCGCTGCGTGAGCCCCGAAGTTCATAGAATTGCCCTTCTCGGAAGATCCAGAGGGAGCGCCTTGCCCCCACGAATTCCAACCGTTTCGTGGCCGAATCATAGCGTAAAAGGGCTAACTCAAAACCTTCTTTGTACCTTTGTTCTTCCACATTCAGAGTAATCCCTTCTAGAAGGTCTTGGTAGAGCTCCAAGAGACTTTTTATGCCTGCACGAGTGCTTTGCCAGAGAGAGGTAAGCGCATAAGTGCTAATAAGAGCTGCTGCTGCACCATGTCCTGTGCTATCACCCAGAGCTAATATGACTTCTCCCTCTTGGGGGGAGAAGAAATAAAAATCTCCGCTCAGCTCTTGCAAGGGTTGACTCCATATCTCTACATCTGAAAAGTAATTTTTGAGTAGAGTAGGTGAAGGCAAAAAGCGCTTGAATATCCTACTAGCATAAATTTGCGCTTGCTTTATGTCTTCTATTTGTTGTTTCATTAATTCCATCTTGCGTTTTTCCTCAGTGATATCCATCTCTATCGCCATAAAGTGCGTAACTTCATTTAGCTCATTAGTAAGGGGGGTTATGTAAAGGCGTAACCAGTAGGGCCTCCCATATTTTGTATAGTTCAATATCTCCTCTGTGAAGGGTTCTTTAGTACGCAGTTTATCACGGATGCGTGCTACAGTAACAGGGTCTGTTTCTGGGCCTTGGAGGAGCTTACCTGGAACTTTCCCCTTTGCTTCTTCTAGCGTATAACCTGAGATTCGTTCAAAGCCCCGATTTACCCATAGAATTTGTCCTTTTGCATCAGTAATAATTACTGCGTTATCTGTGTAGGCAGCCACAGCTGCTAATAGTCGGAGCTGCTCTCTACTTGCTGCTAATTCTTCATTAGCACGCTGAAGAGATTCTTTGAGCTCAGTCAGCGTATCTAACTGCTGACGAAGCTCTTCTACATATTGTACTAACTCGTCTTGGACCTTACGCAATTCGGTAACATCTTGCAGAATAAGGGCATACAAGCCGGGCTGAAGCTCTATCCAGTACCCTAACATCTGGGCTGTCGTAGCACCAGCTATGTAGGTGATAGAAACCTCTGCCTGACTTGCTTTTTCTCTTATAAGCTTCAGTAGAGTCTCAGAGGGAGAGAAGTGCTTCTCTAAATACTGGCGAGCCGGAGTGCTTAGAAGCTCTTCTGGTGATAATTTCGTAAGCCAAATCGTACCCGAGCTCACCCAAGTGAATCTGTCTTTGCTTTCATCTATAACCCATACTGGTAAGGGAAAAGTCTTTGCGAGACGCTCCATTGTCCTGCTATCTAAGGTGTTGCTTTGACTACCCCAGAGCGATCTCACAGACTCCCAAAATGTAGGCATATATGAAGCGACATTAACATTTTTCTTCAAACGGAATGCTTAGGATTGACTTAGTATCGTTTGATAAGGATATACCGATTTTCCCACTCTCCTCCATATTGCTGGAAGAAGTTCTCTATTCCCCTTATCAGGGAGCCATAGAAATCAAAAATCTTGTCCTCCTGCTGGGCTGCTTGAATTGCTTCATAGAGAAGGCGAGTGAATACTTGACTTTCTGCGTCGGGACTACGGCTACCTGCTATGTACCAAACTCGTGAGTTCCCCCATAAGAAAATTCCAACAGCTTGTAAAGGCTCGCCTATCCCCCAAGCCCGCCAAAAGGACGGTACTGACCGAAGAGCTGCCTCTAAGTACAAACTAAAAGTAGGCTTTACTCCGGCAGGGCGATAGGTTTGCCAAAAACTTAGCGCTTCAATCTCTGATAAGCGATAAATAGGAAGATGGGCACACCTTTTTACTTTTCTCAGAAGCTCCTTAGAAGGGTGGAAGGCCCCTGGGCGCAAAATGAAACTTCCATAAGCTCTGATAGGTAAGTTATGCTGAAAAAAAGGAGGTAGATAGCTCCATTTTGCAGCGAAGCTACACCCAATATAGGCAAAGTGCTGTCCCTTTATCCACTCTGCGAGAGCGTTGAGAATATCCCTGCGTCGTTTTAGGCCTCCCACGGTATTTATGTCTAAAGGGTAGCTTAATCTTACAGGTATCCAGGGCATTACAAGTGGCTGACGATAAAGCCGATAAAACCCAATTGAGCGTACAGCAAAGAGCCAGAGGGCTACAGGTTTATCGTTTTGCTCTATGAGCACTCCCCCCCAGCGGGTAGGAAGGCTTTCCCACCACGGCTTTGCAGCAAAGGGGACTTCCTCATAGCTAAGCTCTTGCCAGAAGCTCTTGAGCTGGTCTGCATCTAACCAAGTAGCTTTCATGGGGTACCGGGTTTCAGGCGGAGAGAGCGAGGGTCAGGATTACCGACTGCTAAGGTCAAAGCTCCCCTTCGGTATGGCCCTACTATACCTGTGTGAATACCGAAACTTAGTGGACGAAAAATACTTGTGCGTCGCAAACGAAGATGAAAATGCGTAAGATAAAAACTAATCTCTCCATGCCATCCCTCGGAAGCTGTGTATAATAGGCGTCCTGTCAGGTTTTCTTGCCAGCCTGTTCTTCGTAGGAGAGGAAGTTGCCTTATCAAGAAGCCCTGTGGAAGCCAAGTGATGACCCCTTGAAATGTCCAGTTTCCTGCACTTTGATAGGGGGGCATGCATACCATGTCCGTGTAGTAGCGATGGAAAAAGGGGAAATTAACAGAGGGATAAAGTTGCTCAGTCCAGGGTGCATTGGGGGTCTGCCATCCCCCCCCTATCCGAGTCTCTAATGCTCCAAAAGGACTGATGGAAAGAATGGTTGTGAGTTCAGATGTAGTGGAGAGGATAAGATTTCTTGGAATCTTCGCAAGCTCTACTGCGCCTGAGATACGCCAGCGGAAAACTTTCTCGGGAGGCAAGAGGAGGGTTCGACGAGGGGTGGTGAAACTCTGTGTACCGGGCTCCCATGCAAAGAGAGTGGCCAAGCGCCATGCCTCGTAGAAACTTTTATTCTCTGCGGAGAAGGGGCGGATATCCCATCCTCCCCATGCTTTGATGCGAAGCGTACGATGCAAGTACCGCTCCACTTCTCCCTGTACGAATGGGCGAAGGTATCCTTGCCAAGGAGCTACTCCTTGAAGAAGGTAATAAACCGTATTCCACAGAAGGGGTACCTGGGGTAGGTCTGTGGGCTCTCTTACTTCAATGCCCCCCTTGAAGCTCCATTCCCAGAGGGGGAATGTCCGAATTTTATGTCGCCACCCTACCATAGGGGCTAATCTTTTCCAGCCCGTTCCATATCTTAGATATATCCAGAACTCCTTCTCTTGATTTCCCTGCAAGTTCTCATAGCTTATCCGAAGGGGTAAGCCCCACCCCTCTAACTTGTTATAGAATATCCATCCAAAGTCAAAACTAAAATCTTTTGTCCTTCTTTCTGTGGTATGTCTTGTATGCCATCTAATAATCCCATTAGTTAGTATGTTGAATCCTCCACTCCAGCGAGAAGGTGCGGTATCTGGATGGCTTATTACGGAGTCCTGCTTGTTTAGATATGCAATCTGTGCGCTATCTAAGGGAGCCCATCGTATGCTATCCCAAAATGCTCCTCGCGGCTCAGCTGCATCTGTGAGTACTCGTACTTTTTCCCCGAAATCTAACTTTTCTACCCTAAGTGTCTCTATAGGCGGAGAAGTAGGCAAGGCGTAGGATAGGCTCGGAGAGTGGGGGGGCAAAATCTTGGGCTTTTTCTGTTCTTTGGGAATAAGAAGTTGATAGCGCTTATAGGCTCCGTATCCCTCTCCCTCTATGCTGATCTCCCCTACAGGAAGGCTTATGCGAAAAATGCCTCTGAAGCTAAGCTCCCCTACCTGATAACACTGTCCTACAGGTACGTAGGTTATCCTAACCCCAAGCGAGTCCGTATACCGAATAGGGCGCGGGCTTTTGACATACCATTCTAATCCTACTAAGGCAAAACTCTCATCTGCTAAGACTAAATAACCCTCTACGCAAGGGGAAGAAGCACTGCGGGGTTCTATAGCTATCTTGTAGAAAAATCCATTATCGTCCCAGTAGCTCCCCATTAGCTTATAGCGATAATAGAGAAAGGCATCCTGCGCAAGGGGCAGGATCAAGGGAGTCTCAGTCAAATCGGGCAAGCTAAGCCTTTCTCCATAAGGGTCAAAACCTTGAAAAATCCAGCTCCCTAAAAAGCTGTAACTCCGCTGTCCTACTATACGTGAGCGGACAATTTCCTCCTTATACTTGTCAGGTGGTGCGAAGTACAAGTACGAAAGCGCCTCACTCATGAATACCACTTCACCCTTGTGGTACTCCTTCTGTAATAAGCGGCGCAACAGTCTGCTTGTACCTTCCCCCCAACGCAGCGTAAAAAGCGTATAAGTCTCCGCACGAAACGCAGGCAAGCAAGAACGATTTTTATCTTTCACTGCTATGGCTTTGCGAATAATAACTTCTGCGGGGTTGGTATTTCCCTCAGTGATTACTACTGAGGGGAGGCGCACTTCCTGGGGGTAGAGTACGAATGTCTTGAGAATGGTATCCTCTAAAAAGAGCGTATCCCGCCGGATGCGATACCCTAAGTGGCGAAACTCTAATATCACACGCTGCTTTGTTGAAAATGAGAGGGTAAAATGCCCCCCTCCACTTGTTACAATCTGAAAACCTGTCTCGGCTAGCTTGACGATCACGTGAGAGAGGGGTTTATCTTCTGGGTCTTTTACCTGCCCTTGCAGTAGAACATTCTGAGCTAATAAGGATGATATAGCGAGCAGACCCATGCGCCACATAGTACAAGTTTATTTTTTACATTTGTTGTACGTATTTGCATCTATGAGGTACCTACAGATAACTTTATGGCTTGCGATAGGGGGATTTGCACTTGTTGCATTTAGGGAGTCTTACTCTAGCCAGCCTCCCCCGGGACATACGGGTGCGCCAGGAGAGCCTCACAATTGCTCGCACTGTCATGGAGGAGGTACAGGTACACCCATTATTAACTTGACTCATGGAGGGCAACCTATTAATACCTATACGCCTGGGGGTGGTCCTATCACCCTTACGCTCTCTGTCAGTCATCCTACTGCCTCAAGATATGGCTTTCAGCTCACTGCACTTAGTTCTCAGTCTGGACAGCAGAATGCGCCTAATCAGACTCTGAGTACCGCAGGGCACTTAGGGGTGGTGCTTCAAACAGGAGCGGGTGGTCGTAAATATGTTGCGCACTCTCCGGCTACAAGTACGGGTTCATGGACCTTCACTTGGACGCCTCCTTCCTCTGCTATTGGGGATATCACGTGGTACGTAGCTACCGTATGTGCTAATGGAAATAATGCCACCTCAGGTGATGTCGTGGGAGTTGCTACCTTCACTATGCAGCCAGGGACGCCGTCTAATGTAGAAGATGCAGATGTTTCTCCCCTTTACTGGCTGCAAGGGGCTCAACTGCATTTTTCTCCTCAGGTGAAAAAAGCAAAGCTTTATTCAATCTCAGGACAAGAGATAGCTGCATGGAAAGAAGGAGATTCCCCCTTAGTAGTGCCTGAAAGTGGGGGAGGTATCTTACTACTACAGCTCCAGTTAAGTACTCATGAAGTGGTGAAACGAGTCTTTTTAGCCTCCCTTCGTTAGTATAAATTTAGGCGGCTCTTAGCTAGCGCACGAATAAGCACCTTAGTCTAAGCTTTTGCAAGAATGTTTTACGTATCTTGGTTGTAATGGAAGCTCCTGAGTTTGCCATCATATATGTTATCTGTTCCGGCCTTGAAGAGGCTAAGAAGATCGCAGGAAAGGTATTAGATCAGCGACTTGCGGCATGTGCTAATATTGTATCTCCCATCTATTCTTTATACTGGTGGAAAGAAAAGATAGAAGAGGCGCAGGAGACGCTTCTTCTTCTTAAGGCGCCCTATGGTTATTATCAGGAAATAGAGAAGGTAGTGAGGGCAAACCATAGCTATGAGGTACCTGCCATTTTGCGCCTACCTATTACAGAGGGACTTCCTGAGTATTTGCGCTGGTTAGCGCAGGAGACGAACTTTGACTACTAAGCTATTACTCCTAAGCGCTTTCTGTATTTCTGATACGCTACCTCGTCGTGGAGCTTTTTGGGGAGGGGTAGGGGTGGGGTATGGGCTTATTTATGCCCTTCCTGCTGCTACATGGTATAAGTGGAGGGAGGCGCAGGGCTGGCGCTTCTTCAATGATGGGCTGGAGTGGAGACAAATGGATAAGCTTGGGCATGTATGGACCACTTACCACCTGAGCCTCCTAATCCGGGAGTGGGCAAAGAAAAATGGATATTCCCAACGCCAGGCGTATCGCATGGGAGGTAGTTTGGCATGGCTTTTCCAACTTTCCATAGAGGCATTTGACGGCTTCTTTCCGAAATGGGGTGCTTCTCTATGGGATGTGGCTGCTAATACGGCGGGCACAGCTTTGTACATGCTCTCACAGGCTCTACAAGGGAGCCCCTGGCAGGTGGGGATGCGCTTTTCTTTTCATCCTACCCCTTATGCGAAGCAAAAGCCTCACCTTTTAGGTAGGGGGGTTGCTCAGATTCTTAAGGACTACAACGGGCAGACTTATTGGTTTTGCATTTTTCATCGCCGCTCTCCCATAGGTTTAGCTTTGGGGCATGGGGCAGAAGGGCTTTTGGGAGGGTATGGGCAGGAGCCAGAGGCTACAATCAGAGAGCGGGAGAGACGCCGCTGGGTACTCAGTGTAGACCCACACTGGGAGGTCCTTTTTCGTAAGTCTCACTGGTTTGTTCGTATTTTTGTATCTTTCAAGACACCTTTACCTGCGCTTGTATATGTGGCGCCAAAGGCTCGCTTTGTGTGGTTGTATTATTAGCTTACTGGCTTTTATGCCTCCACCACAGCCCTATCGCCCTCAAGTAAATAGTCTGTCTGCTCCAGATACGACTTGGCTTCCTCGCTTCTTAGCAGAAAAAGCACCACAACTTCTACCCTACCTTCAGGCGGCTAAAAATTATCATATTCAGATAATCTATACACAGGTCAATAGAAATGCGCAAAACCGTCCTATTCTCAAGCATTATGCTTTTCGGCTGGATACTCAGGAGTATTTCTATCCTGCCAGCTTAGTAAAGCTGCCCTTAGCGGCTTTAGCCCTGGAGAAGCTAAATAAGCTTAAGGGGATGGGTATTTCCATTCGTACGCTGATGACGCTTGAAGGGGGTGGAAGAGGCTGCTTGGCTAATCCCCCTACGCAGCCTTTCTCTATTGCAGATTGCATTCGGCGGCAGATGGTTTTCAGTGATAACCCTACATTTGATTATCTCTATGCTTTTGTAGGACCTTCCCATGCTACTTACACGCTTCGGCAGAGAGGTTACACTTCGGTTTATTTTGGACATAGGTTAGGCCGAAGCTGTACTCCCCAAGAAAATCGTTGTGTAGAGGGAGTCGTTTTTCATAGGCAAGGGAAAGCCCCTTATCGTATTCCACCTATGTGTGCGGAAAATTTTCCTCCTTATCCTTACCCAGAGCATCCTTACCTGATTACTCCGTATGCTAATTCCCTAAGTCTCAAGGATGCCCATCTTATGCTTATCAGCCTTATTTTCCCACAGGCTGTTCGCCCTAAGGAACGCTTTCAACTGACACAAGAGGACTATCACCTTCTGCGGCGATACCTTTCTATGCATCCTTCTGAGGCTCGGGACCCTGATTATGACCTCAAGGAATATCACGATGGGATTCGCAAGTATTTTTTAGCAGGGGCGGATACTACCCTTATACCTTCGCGCATCCGTATTTTCAATAAGGTAGGGATGGCTTATGGATATTTATCAGATGTGGCGTATATTGTAGATTTTGATTTAGGTGTGGAGTTCTTTCTTTCTGCTGTCATATATGTAGGAGAAAATCGTCCGGGTTTTCCCTCTTCACAGGGGTATCCTTGGCAGGTGGGTTTGCGTTTTCTGAGGGAGCTGGGATGGGTCATCTATCGGTATGAGACAGCGAGACGACGCCCTTATTTTGCGGACCTCTCGGCTTTTCGGTATGACTACCGACGTCCTTGAGCAGCGTATTCGCATTCTGCCTGAGTCTGTTATAAACCAGATCGCTGCTGGAGAGGTAGTCCTACGACCCGCTTCTATCATAAAGGAACTCGGTGAAAATGCCATAGATGCCGAAGCCTTCTCTATCTCCTTCTGGACGGAGGAAGGAGGTAAATCTCTCATTAAGGTTACCGATGACGGTGTGGGGATGTCCAGAATAGATGCAGAACTTTGCTTTGAGCGGCATGCAACCTCAAAAATTCAGCAGGTACAAGACCTGTATAGACTGTCTACCCGAGGCTTCCGCGGAGAAGCCTTAGCGAGTATCGCTGCCGTAGCAGAAGTAGAACTGTTCACCCGCCGTCATCATGACACAGTAGGTACAAGAGTGTTGATTTCATTTGGAGAAAAGAGACTTATTGAACCTGTTCGCTGTGCGGCAGGGACTACCCTTATTGTAAGAAGGCTCTTCCATCGTCTTCCTGTGCGCAGAAAAGCCCTTCGCTCCGAGGCTACTGAACATAGACACAACTTAGAGGAGTTTTTTCGTTTAGCATACCCTCATCCTGAAAGGCACTTTCGCTTTTACCACAATAAAGAACTTCTCTATGATTTACCTCGTGCTGAGCTAAGCCGACGAATACTTAGTATCCACCCCGAATTGAGTCTATCTTCCCTTGTGAGCATTTCTGAAGAAACACCCTTCTTTACAGTCCAAGGATATATCGTATTACCTGAGCATACCCCTCCCCATAATAGAGAAGGATATCTTTTCATTAATCGTCGCTATGTGAGACATGGGGGTATCCAGCAAGCGATAGGTCAAGTTTATAAGTCCTTGCTTCCTATGGATACGAAGCCTTTATACTGGCTTTTTCTTGAAGTACCTCCTCACCAGGTAGATGTAAATATTACCCCTTCCAAAACAGAAGTACGGCTCTTAAATGAGGTAGAAATTCGTACGATGCTCCTGAGCATAGTGCGTCGTGCATTAGCTGTGGGACACTTGAATCTCCCCTCACAGTGGCTCGGAGCTTCCTCCGGAGAATTACCTCCTGTTCCTTCGTCTTTTTCTTCCCCTGTAGCTTCGGAGGTTCAGAAAAAACTCCCCTTCCACCTTCCAGAGGAGAAAGAAAAAGTTAAAGAGAGGCCAGGATTTATCCTTTTGTATGATCGCTTCTTGATTCTCTGGTGGAGAAAGGAGGGGTGGCTTTTAGACCTTATAGGGGTGCAAGAAAGAATTTTGTATGAGCGGCAGCTGAAGGAGTTACCTGTGCCCCAGCAAGGGCTTCTTTTCCCTGCTCTACTTCCCCTGACTCCTCTCCAAAAGGCTAAGCTCATGGAGATTCAGCCGAATCTGCAAGCGCAGGGACTACATATAGAGCTTCGCGAAGGGCGAGAGGTAGTGTTACACTCTATTCCCGTGGGGCTATCTCCCAGCATAGCTATATCCCTTTTACAAGCTGTACTAGAAATGGTGAGCGAGGAGTCTCTCCCTTCGGATTGGCGGAAGCGTTTAGCTCATCATATTGCTAAACAAGGTGCAGCTCGTACTCCTCCTATACTCAATACTGAAACTATAGAAGCTTTGTGGAGTCAGCTGGAAAAATGTGAAGACCCGAATCATAGCCCAGATGGACGCCGAATACGCTTTCTTCTTACTGAAGAAGTGCTTACGAAACTCTTTTCATGAGTTACTTAGCCGAATCCATCCCCCCACAATCATATCCTCACCTTCATAAGCCACGGCTGCTTGTCCTGGAGTGATGGCTTTGACAGGCTGGTTAAACTCAACCCGCACTACGCCCTTCTCTGCTGTATAAAGTCTTGCCTCGTGCCCTGCATCCATATACCGAATCTTCACTAAGGCTGGATATCCTTCATAAGGGAGGGTGGGATATTTATGCCACACAGGCATTTGCATAAAAAAGGTAGTGCGATAGAGATAGGATTCAGGCCCAATAACAATTGTATTAGTTTCAGGGTGAATTTCTACCACATAATGAGGTGTGCCGAGGGCAGGGAGATTGCGCCGCTGCCCTATTGTAAAGAAGGGATAGCCTCTGTGTTTTCCTACCACTTTTCCGTTCACATGCACAATGTCTCCGTTGGCTAAAGTCTCAATGTAATCGGGCGCTTTTTTTTGGATAAAGGCCCGGTAATCTCCTTCAGGGATGAAGCAAATTTCATAGGAGTCTTTCTTCTTAGCGACCCGACTGAGTCCCCATTCTGCTGCTAATGCCCTTGTCTCGGATTTATGTAGTTCGCCTAAGGGGAAAATAGTCTGAGCTAATACTTCCTGTGAAAGACCCCATAAAACATAAGACTGATCTTTATGGATATCCTTAGCCCGCTGGATGAAGTAGCGACCTTCTGCATGGGCTACGCGGGCGTAATGTCCTGTCGCAATTTTTTCGCAGCCTAACTTCTTAGCTCTTTTGAGCAGAGCATCCCACTTGATGTAAGTATTACAGAGGATGCAGGGATTGGGTGTGCGCCCCTCCAGATACTCCAGGATAAAATGTTCTATCACCGCTTGCCCGAATTCCTCTTGTAGGTCTAGTACATAGTGCGGAAAATCATAAGATACTGCTACGCTCCTTGCATCGTTTATATCATCCAGATTGCAGCATCCTACCCTTTTAGAAAAAGAGGGATCAGGCGCCTGACTCCATGTTTTCATTGTGAGACCTATTACCTCGTGTCCTTGCCTCTTGAGAAGTACAGCCGCTACACTACTATCCACACCCCCACTCATCGCTACAAGCACCCGCATAAACTACATCTTGACTTATATAAAAATAAAAACAAAAAAACTCCCTAAACCTCACTTTTATGCAACTGAATTGTAAAATTATGCTCATGAGCAGTATACATGGCTGAAGTATGTAATCTGAGTGCTCAAAATAGCAAATGGGCCTGTCATTCCATACCTCAGATTCAAGCGA
>JANXCJ010000150.1 GCA_025060275.1 Bacteroidia bacterium
GGCATTAAGGAAGTGGTCTCACGAAGGGATAGGTTAGAAGTGTCGCTCGCAAGGGGCATTTTATCTATTTTCTCTGATGAATCTATATCGCTGATCCACCAACCCACTCCTATTAGCAAGGGAATAAGCCCTACCAATACCCATAGCATCCATCTTCGTCTTTTAGGTGATTGGGAGGGGGATGGGGCAAGTTGAGAAGGGTGTGTAGAACTAACGGAAGAGGTAGTTAGAGCTTCTCCTGATATAGCCTTGCGAAAGTCTTGTAGGAAAGCTTCACAGTCCGCATAACGGTAGGAAGGCTCTTTTTCTGTCGCTTTTAGAATAACCTCTGCAAGAGGCATTGAAATGGTCTGGGGAGGAGTGCTTAAATCAAATAAAGGCTCCTTTACAATCTTGAGACTTAGATCAAATTCTCCCATATCTAAGGGGTAGGGGGGTCTGCCTGTGAGCATCTCATAAAGAACTACCCCTAAGGAGTAGATGTCTGACCGATGGTCTATATTTTTCTCGCCTTTAATCTGTTCGGGACTCATGTAGAGCAGTGTGCCTAAACGCATTCCTGTCCTCGTTACGCTATGATCTGTCTGAAGGAGACGGGCTACGCCAAAATCTAATATCTTTACCCTTCCCTCGGGCGTAATCATGATGTTGGCGGGCTTTATGTCTCGGTGTACGATGCCCTGCCCATGCGCATATTGAAAAGCCTCCAAGACTTGAACGAAATACCTCTCTACCAACTCACTGGGTATAGGACCTCTCTTTAGAATTTCAGACAAGGGCTCCCCTTGCACATACTCCATTACCAGGTAAAGGGCATCTTTTTCTTCTATGTAATCATAGAGGGTAACTATGCCGGGATGATTTAGGCGTGCTAACACACTTGCTTCCCCTGCAAATCTTTCTCGGATGGCAGGGTCTCTTGCGAGGTAGGGGGTAATAGACTTTATGGCGACTTTTCGCTCGAGGGGTTTCTGAATAGCTAAGTAAACAACGCCCATTCCCCCTTCTCCTAAGGTCCGGAGTACTTCGTATTTGTCTCCGATGCCCGGCAAGCTCATATAGTAATCTGCAAAGCTGAGGTTAAGGCTGAAATAGTTGCTTCTAAGTGAGCGGGTTCTGTTTGCTTACCCCAAGAGAGTCGTATGGCTCTCTGTGCCTCTTCTGGAGATACGCCGATAGCTTGCAGCACATGAGAAGGGTGCCCACTTCCAGAAGCACAGGCGGAAGTGCCTGAAACACAAATTCCTGCTAAGTCTAAATGTATCACCAGCATCTCATCCGCTATAGAGGAGGGTAAGCGAAAATTCAAAATTCCCGGATGTCCTCCTTCTACCGAAGTATCACCGTGCAGAATAGCCCCAGGAAGCCTCTGAGATAAAACAGTGAGGAGGAACTGTTTGAGATTTCGGAGATGAGACTCGTAGGCTTCACGATTTTCATAAGCTTTGCGTAGGGCATGTGCCATGCCCACGATACCCGCTACATTTTCGGTGCCTGCGCGCTGCTCTCTTTCTTGAGCCCCTCCTGTAATCAAGCTCTGAATAGGATGGCGCCGATAAAGAAAACCTACACCTTTCGGACCATAAAATTTGTGCGCAGAAGCGGCTATGAAATCTACTGGCCAGTCTGACACACTTACCCAACCCAACCCCATCACTTGTACTGTATCGCAAAGGTAATAGCCCCCGTGTTCCTTCACTAAATTGGCTATCTCTTTCACAGGCTGAAGAGTACCAATCTCATTATTTGCATACATAATAGCTACTAAGCTGCGAGAATGGCGCCGCAGTTCTGTTTCTAAGTACTCTAAGATTATCCTTCCTTTTTCATCTACAAGGAGCGGAGAAGCTTTTATCTTACCCTGCCTAACAAGAGCTTCTATAGTATGAAGCACAGCATGATGCTCCGTCGGATTGTATAAGATATGACTGACTAAGCCGCTTTCCACGGCTCCTCGTAAGGCATGATTATCGGCTTCGGTTCCTCCACTTGTGAAAATAATTTGGCTTGGCTCGGCTCCTATGAGTTCTGCAATAGTATTTCGTGCTTCTTCTATAGCTGCTCTTAGGCGGCGTCCAGCCGCATGAATAGAGGAGGGATTACCAACAGCTCGCATGTAGGGCAGCATCGCAGCTTCTACTTCAGGGTCTAATGGAGTAGAAGCCGCGTAGTCCAGGTAAATAAAGCCTTCCACTCTACAAAAATACTAAAAGGCCTGATCCTCTTTGTTAGCCTTTAGGTTGTCAGGGAGAATGCTCCATCCTCTCACGGAGCCCACGTAGTAGAGTAATAAGGGTTAGCTTCCTAAGGGGGGATGAAGTACCGGTTATCCTTTGAGCGCTTCTGCGCCAGCTACGATTTCTAGGAGCTCTTTTGTGATAGAGGCTTGGCGGGCTTTATTGTATTGGAGGCGAAGGGTTCGTAAAAGTTCCTCTGCATTATCGGTAGCTGTCTGCATTGCCACCATGCGTGCACTGTGCTCAGCAGTTAGGGATTCATGTACTGCGGTAAGGAGGAGAGTCTCTATATAAAGGGGTGTAAATGCTTCTATCAGTTGAGGCAAGGCTGGTTCATGGAACCAGAGCCTCTTGTCTTTTTCACCCGCAGGGGTCGGCAGAGGGAGGACTAACTCCTGAGTGGGGATAAACCGACCTACCCCACCGAAGCGGTTATAGATAAGCCAAATCTGCCGATACTCCCCTTTTCTGAAGAACTCCCAGATTTGGCGCGACTGGGCTTGGACTGCCTCAGTGGAAATATCTTTACTTCCGAAAAGGTCGTGGTACTGTATTTTATAGCTACTGCGGCGCAGACCTTCATAAGCCTTTTTGCCTAAAATCAGGAGCTCTGCTTCTTGGGGAGGAGGAAGCTTAGGAGTGAGCCACCTAAGTAGCCCACTATTGAAAGCACCACACAGACCGCGACTAGAAGAAAGAATGACATACAATCCCTTAGGAGCCGAAGGAGGGCTCTGATAAGGGTGGGGTTCATCCAGTTGCCTTAGCAAAGTATCTAAAAGGGACTCTGCCTTTTGGCGGTAGGAACGAATATGCTGAAGTTTTTCTTGAGCTTTACGGAGTTTTACAGCTGCTATCATGCGCATGGCGCGCGTAGTCTGCTGAATAGAAATAATGCTCCGAATGCGTCCCCGCAGTTCTCTTAGCTTTCCCGAGGACATAAATCTAAGCTTTTACTCCCATGCCTGCTAAGACCTCCTTAGCAGCTTTTTCTAACTGGGCTTCCATTTCGTCATCTAACTGCCCTTGCCTAATTTTCTCTAAAAGAGGTTTGTATCCCGCTTCCAAGAAGCGAATGAACTGAGCCTCAAATTCTTTTACCTTGTCCACTGGAAGTTTATCCAGGAGTCCTCTGGTGCCGGCAAAAATCGCTGCAACTTGATGCTCTACCTTGACGGTGTGATATTGGGGCTGCTTGAGAAGCTCTACTAACCGCCTCCCTCGCTCAATCTGGCGAAGGGTAGCGGGGTCTAAATCAGAACCAAACTTAGCAAACGCCTCCAGCTCCCGATACTGCGCTAGCTCTAGCTTAAGTCGGCCTGCTACGCGTTTCATAGGCTTGATTTGGGCAGCCCCCCCCACACGCGAGACAGAAATACCTACATTAATAGCTGGGCGAACCCCCGCATTGAAGAGACTAGACTCTAAATAAATCTGCCCATCTGTGATAGAGATCACATTAGTAGGAATGTAAGCAGCTACATCGCCTGCTTGGGTTTCAATAATCGGTAGCGCAGTAAGGGAGCCTCCCCCCTTGACGATAGACCTAAAGCTTGCGGGTAGATTATTCATTTTAGCTGCAACTGTATCATCATCTATAATCTTTGCAGCTCTCTCTAATAAACGCGAGTGTAAGTAGAAGATGTCTCCTGGATAAGCCTCACGTCCTGGCGGGCGGCGAAGAAGAAGGGAGACTTCCCGGTAAGCGGCTGCTTGCTTAGATAAATCGTCATAAATAATAAGCGCATGCTTTCCACTGTCTCTGAAGTATTCTCCAATAGCTGCTCCTGCATAGGGAGCTAAAAAGATAAGCGGGGCAGGGTCAGAAGCAGAAGCGCTTACAACAATAGTGTAGGGCATAGCCCCATATTTTTCCAGTGTAGATACAGTTTGAGCGATAGTGGAGGCTTTTTGTCCGCAAGCCACATAGATACAATATACCGGGTCGCCTCTCTCATAGTTCTCTCTTTGATTG
>JANXCJ010000151.1 GCA_025060275.1 Bacteroidia bacterium
ACCTAACAAAGATAGCCCTTTTCCGTAAAAAGCATGTAATATTGTATTGTTTATATGTGTGGTATTGTAGCCTACACGGGTTTTCGTCAAGCTGTACCTCTTCTGCTGGAAGGGCTAAAGAGATTAGAGTATCGGGGTTATGATTCGGCAGGTCTTGCTGTGATTAGTGAAGGTGGTAAGCACTTTTGTGTGTATAAGCAAGCAGGAAAGGTCTCTGCCTTAGCCCGGGCCTTAGAGACAAATGGAATTAGTGCGCGTGTGGGTATTGCTCACACGAGGTGGGCCACACATGGTATTCCTAATGATATAAATGCTCATCCTCATTTAAGTTATGATGGGGAAATTGTCATCGTTCATAATGGTATTATAGAAAACTATGCTTCTCTTCGTCAGCGATTAGAAGAAAAAGGAATCTCGTGTCGGAGTGATACGGATACAGAGGTGTTAGTTAACTGGATTGCGTGGTATCGTCAGCAGCATCCTCAGAAGCCCTGGAGAGAAATTTTACCAGAGGCTTTCAGAGCTGTGGAGGGGACGTTTGGGATTGCTATGCTGGTGCGTTCTATGCCTGATGTAGTGATTCTGGTGCGGCGTTTCAGTCCACTGCTTATAGGTATTGGGCAGGGGGAGTATATAGCTGCTTCAGATGCTACTGCCATCATACCCTATACTCGGCGGGTGATTCACTTAGAGGAAGATGAAGTAGCTATTCTTTCTACTAGTCGGACTGATCCGGAGATATTCAGTTTGCGTGAGAAGCAGAGGACTCCCCAAGTAGAATACATTGAATGGGACTTAGCTACGATAGAACGGGGCGGCTATCCTCATTACATGCTTAAGGAGATATTTGAGCAGCCTCAGGCTATACGGGATTGTATGAGGGGACGTATCCGTCAAGAGCCCTTGGAAGTAAGACTGGGGGGGATTAGCAGTGTGATGGACAGAATCTTAGCTGCGAGACGCCTCACTCTCCTGGGATGTGGAACAAGCTGGCATGCTGCGCTTGTGGGAGAGTATCTAATAGAACAGCTCGCTCGTGTACCGGTAGAGGTAGAATATGCCTCAGAATTCCGGTATCGGAATCCTGTGATTACTCCTGAGGATGTGATAATTGGGATTAGCCAAAGTGGAGAGACAGCGGATACCCTTGGGGCTTTGCGTATGGCTAAGGAGCGAGGAGCACTTGTGCTGGGGATTACCAATGTGGTGGGTTCAAGTATCCCTCGCGAGACTCATGCAGGTATTTACATTCATGCGGGCCCTGAAATAGGCGTGGCTTCCACGAAGGCTTTTACGGCTCAGCTTACAGCTCTGAGCTTATTTGCTCTTCATCTTGGGGCCAGCCGCTATTCTATTGATAGAAATCTTCATGATACACTGATAGAGAATCTTATAGAGATGCCTGACTTAGTGAATGAAACTATTCATTCACTGAATCCCCAGGTTCAAGCTTTAGCAGAGAAGTTTGCAAGTGTTTCTAATGTGCTATATCTCGGGAGGGGTTATAATTTTCCTGTAGCTTTGGAGGGGGCTCTGAAGCTTAAGGAGATCTCTTATATCCATGCGGAGGGGTATCCTGCTGCTGAGATGAAGCATGGTCCCATTGCTCTGATTGATGAGGGAATGCCTGTAATAGTTATTGCTCTGCGCGATAGTCTTTATGAGAAAGTAATAGGGAATATTCAGGAGGTGCGTTCTCGGGGAGGGTGGGTGATTGCTATTGCTACAACAGGTGATAAAGAGATTTGTCATTATGCACAAGAGGTGCTTTATGTACCGGAGGTTCCTGAGCCCCTGTCTCCTATGCTTACGGTACTACCTATGCAACTTTTAGCTTACTATACAGCTGTGATTCGGGGATGTGATGTAGATCAGCCTCGGAATTTAGCCAAATCAGTTACGGTGGAGTAGGGTTTCTTATTCCTTTACGAATAGATTGGCTGGATGAAGATTTCTCTGCTGGGATGGCGTCATCCTTTCCTCTGGGGAGCAGGCAGCTTAGTCATAGGTATTCTGGTGTATGAGTTGAAGGTATTTATAGCTATTCCCCTTTTAGGGGGGATACTTATTGTAATGACGTATCTATGGCTCAGGAGAAAAGTTCCGCTGTTCTTTTGGATGCTACCTGCTTTTGCTGTTTTGGGCTATTTCCGAGCATATGTTCAAGCTATTCCTTTTCCTAACTCGGTAGAGGGCTTACAAGGGTATTTGGTGTGCCTGACGGGCTACATGGTAGAGGAGCCCCTGAAGAGCCGAAGGACTTTTCGTATTCTTATGGAGGCAGAAAGTGCATTCGTGTTTATCAATCGGTGCAATCGTGCGGTGAGAGGTCGTGTATTAGCTTATGTGAAAGATAGTACGGTTCTGTCGTTGCCTATAGGGGCTCGTGTCTCTGTGGTTTTGCGGCTGGATACGGTTCGCTATGGTAAGGCTTATTGGGCAAGGCAGGGTGTTTTTGTAGGAGGTTTTGCTGAGAGGGTAATTTGGAGAGGGATAGAATGGAGGTATGTATGGGGCTATTTTGCTCGTCTGCGCATGCATCTTATAGGACTGATGCGCGGCACTTTTCCGAGAGAAGGTTCTGAGTTAGCTCTTACTTATGCTCTTTTGTTAGGGTACAGGAGAGGTTTAGACCCCGAGACGCGTAGTAGTTTTCAACTTTCTGGCACGGCGCATATTCTTGCTGTGTCAGGTATGCATGTAGGGTTAGTGCTGTCGCTTTGGCTTTTTCTTCTGAGGCGTTTGCCTGGGCACTGGGGGCACCACTGGATAAGTAAGGTTCTACTTGTAAGCTTAGTTGTTTTTTATGGTTTTCTTACCGGTGCATCTCCTTCTGCCATGCGAGCTGTCATAATGGGGAGTATAGCGCTTGTAGCGCAGATATTTTATCGTCCTTATATGCCCCTGAATGCATTGGGTTTTGCTGGGTTCCTTCAGCTTAGTTTGGATCTTTCTATTTTGCAGGATATAGGTTTTCAGCTTTCTTATGCTGCGGTCGGGGGTATTCTGGCTTTTTACCAGCCTCTTCGTCAGCTCTTCCCACGAACTAAAAGTGCATGGAAAGTTTATCTTAGGGACCTTATAGCTATCTCGTTAGCTGCTCAGGCTGGAACTTTCTTTCTGAGTTGGAGTCATTTTGAAAAGATGCCTATTTATTTCCTGATAGCGAATGTTGTAGCTGTTCCCTTAGCGACTCTGTTAGCTTTTTCTGCAGTAGGTTGGTTTATTTCGTTACCTATCCCCATTCTAAATACGGTATGGGGATGGATAGTGTATGGGTTAGCTTATGCCTTGCTGAATGTAGTAAAGATGGTGGCTTCCATGCCTTTTGCTTCTCTTAGTCTGCCTTCTTTGTCTATAGGAGTAGCTATATTGCTTACGCTCCTATGTGTAGGTGGAGGCGGGATGCTATTGTATAATCTGAGCGAAAAGAAAGTAGCTCCATGGATTGTGTAGGTGGAAAGATGAAAATAGGCAAGAGACAGTTGAATTCAAGGGTTTTCCCTAAAAGGCTCACAGTTGTGTGAAGTAAGAGAGGTAGAATACAGAAGAGTAGAAATCTCAGGACAGTCCTTCTAACTAACTGTATCTCAGGTGGGTAACCTGTATATGAATAGGCTCAGAATGAGGAAGGAATATAAAACCCCCGCTTATGCAAATTAGGTAGACACTTTTTTCGTATATTTGTATTGAAGTGAGGAGTGTCCTTAGCTCTCTCCTCTGCTGGGCAGGAAGTAGTTCTGTAATAATGAGAAAACTTTTCCTTCTCTCTCTTCTTGGGCTTTTTCCTGAGTGGGTGTCAGCTAGCCATCTGATGGGGGGGCAGATTACCTACCAGTGTATCTCTAATAATCCACGGCGATATAGAATTCGTGTGACACTGTACAGGGACTGTAATGGTATTCCTGCTCCAGGATCTGTCTGGCTTGAATTTGTTCCTCAGGGCAATTGTGGTGCAGGTACGCAATCGCTTACACTGAGTCCGATCGGAGGAACAGGCCAGGATATCACGCCAGTTTGTTCCGGTCAGCCAAGCCGGTGTAATGGGAATAACCCCTATGGCTGGGAAGAGTGGGTTTATGAAGGTATTTTTGAGCCACCTGCTCCGAACTGTGTGTGGAGAATAGCATGGTCGCTCTGTTGTAGAAATGACGCCATCACTAACCTACAAGAT
>JANXCJ010000152.1 GCA_025060275.1 Bacteroidia bacterium
GTGGCAAGAGGCACAGTTACCCTGAAAGAGCGTTTTGCCATCTTGTGCCCACCCTACCAGCACCAGCAAGATGACTGTAACAAGCGCCGGACGCATACGAATTTTCATTTGATTATGAAAACAAAGGCAAATATAAGGAAGTTCATTTACGAGTAAGCAATAGGGCCTTGAGAGAGTCCACCTGTTTCTGTAGCGAAATCACATAGAGGGTGAGTTCTTCTACTTTATGAAGCAGCACCGCCTGATTTTGGACGAGAGATAGGCCTCTTTGGGCAATTTCTTCTTGGGAAGGCACACCTGGAAGATGACGATGGGCTCTAACATAGGCTTCCAACTCAGAGAGAGGCATGAGGGAATAATTTGGAGCAAAGACAGAGTCAGGCCAGCGAACTTCTTTACCTACAGCTTGTATTTCCTTCACTTGGAGAGGGGCATGGAAAGTAAAAGGCAAATAACTCTCTCCTCGTGCGTCTCCCCATATTCTAAATCCATCTATCTCATTGCCAGCACTATCCGTGGTAATGACAGAAAAAGCCTTTGTATTTGGAGCGTGAGGACCTCGCATGCGCAGTATGATTCCATATCCCCAGTCTCCCCTAGGGTCGTTTTCTACATGTAATCTTCTTGTCAGTATGCCATCGTCTGGGGAAGCAGGCTCTACCACCTTGAGGTTAGAATTGTATGTAAATAGGTCATCACAACAGCCAGTTATCCACAGCGACAAGAAGAGGACACGATACATCGCCAGCAAAGGTAATGAAAACTACAAAGCCGAATACCTTTGGGGGCATGGTGGTAGAGTTAGTCCTTTGGGCCCAGTTGATGTGGGAAGTGCCCACCGCAGCAGGTGAGACCGCCTCCGACCTTCGTCTCTTCTCTGCCTATCAGCAGGACGCATGGATAGGCTATAAAGCCAACCGAAGAGGACAAATCCATATTTTCCTACATCATATAGACACGAGCGGCTATGAGAGACTAGGACGGAATGGCATATGTATAAGCTGTCAAGATACGGCCAGTTCGCTCAAATGGGATGCAGCAGTAGGAGAAAAAGGTTGGATATATGTAGCATGGACCACCTCCAAGAATACCCATGTCTCTGCCCTTACCCCTGAGGGGCTTTTTGCCTGGAAGTTCTCCTTGCAGGAGCCTGCCCAACAGATTACTCTACTTCCTCATCCAGAGGGGGGGGTAGTACTTCTTTCTACTAATCAGAGAGGATTAGTGCTACAAGGATGGAATGCCGTAGGTAAACCTCTCTTTGAACATATTTTAGTCCCTCCTCACAAGCCCTTAAGGAAAGCCTACCTCATTTCCAGTAATATAGAAGGCTTTTTGGTTCTATGGGAGAGTTTTACAGGAGATAAATGGGAAATCACAGTCCAGAAATGGCGATGGAATGGAACAAATGATGGTCCTGCCAAGGTAATCTCTAGTTTAGCCCAAAGTGTAGAAGCGATTGAATTTATCGGAGACGGATATGGCGGGCTGTTAGGCGTGTATGAGAGCGTATCCTTGAATGGCTCAGGGAAAGACCTGCGCCTTATCCGATATAGTCGGAATGGCTCCCGTCTTTATGAGCTTCCGCTCTGTACCGAGGTAGGGGATCAACAGAACCCTCGCCTTTACAAGAGAGGTACAGACTTACTCGTAGTATGGGAAGATAACCGCAAACAGGATTGGGACCTATACTACCAACGCATAGACATAAGCACGGGTAGTCCTCTCCTACCTCCAGCCGGGCAACCCCTTGTAAGCCTTCCAAGCCCTCAGAGAAGCCCCCACTTAGTTTTAGACTACTTTCAGAATGAGCTTATCGCTGCATGGATAGACTATCGCCATTTGCAAGCAGATTTATACATGCAGCGCTTCTCCTCGGAAGGAAAGCCCTTGTGGGAATTCATAGGGCGTCCTCTTGCTACAGGGGGTTATCAACAGCGGGAGCTTCAAGTAACGCCTGAGGGCTTTCATTTTTTCTGGGTAGCTTATTTAGAAGATGTACCGCATGAAGGCACTTACCCCTGGGTAGCCTTAGTCAGCCTGCAGGGCGAAATTGTATTCCGCAAAAGGCTCACTGGAAACACCCTGCACCCCTATGCTCGCTTCTCTGATTTGCGAGCACAGGTTTGGGATAAAGAGCTCCTTCTCCTTTGGAGCGACGATAGGGACTCTGCAGGTCGCCCCCAGTTTTATCTTCAGAAAGTCTCTCCCTCCTTAGAGACCCAATGGCTCTCGCAGGGCATGCCTGTGAGCCCTCAAAAAGGTCTGGCTCAGAAAGAAATTCAGACCTATTTGCAGGGAGATACTGTGTGGCTTCTTTGGAGAGGCGAGGAATCAGACGTGGAGAGCGACCTCTTCGCTCAAGCTATATTGAGAAGTGGGAGCAGACTCTTGAAAACCTCTCCCTTCGTAGTATGTGGAGCAGACCGCGTGCAGCACGAAGCAAAATGGGTTCCACATTCCTCTCGGCTCTACGCTATCTGGACAGATACCCGTAGCATGGAGGAGACAGGATTTGATCTATATCTCCGGTGTATTCAGCCTCCTGCGCCTGAGGTGGGATGGAGAGCTCAGAGCCATCTTCAAAATAGCGCTTTTGTCTTCTCCATTCCCGAAAATGATAAGCTCCACTTCCTCTGGCAGGAGGAAATAGGAGGCACCTATCAAATTCTTTATGCGCATAACAGCTTAGAGGCAGTTCCTCACCATCCTACTCCACTCGCCCCCACAGGCAAAGCACAGCGCTTTCTAAAAGCAATCTGCTCTTCAGCAGGCATCCTGTATGCTGCTTTCTGCGAAGAGGCGCCCGGTCCGTACGAACAAACCATAAGAATATTTGCCATCGGACCTAATGGAAATATTTTATGGCGATCTCGCTCGCCCTTTCCTCATAAACATCATCTTTATCCTCAACTTACTCTTCTAAGAGACGGGGATATCCTTCTCACCGCTCTGGCATACACAAGCGGATGGGAACTGGTGTATGCTCGCTACACACCAAAAGGAGAAATACGAGAAAAAGGCATCCTACTTTCCCCTATTTCTGAGCATACTACTTGGCAGGTGCTAGAGCAGGAAAGAGAATTCTGGCTTCTCATCAACATGCAGAGTAAATATCTTCTCTACCAAGGCTCTGAACTAAGCAGACTCAAGCCATTACCTTTCCCTGGTCAGCCTGCTGAGGCACTTCTTCTCTCCTGGCAGGGGAAAGTCTGGCTCTTCTGGACGAACTCCACACGAGAAAAACTCCTCCTCTCCCCCATTTTAGCTAAGCCTTAGGTAGGTACCCGAATGAAATGACTCATGCGAATAAGCTGCTCTCGCCTCCGCTCTATCTCGTCTTTATCTGCAGAAAGAAGAGCCTCAAGACCAAATCTCTCCACACATAGACTCGCCATCACGGTACCCTGAACAACAGCTTCTTTGAGAATGTCAAGCGTGAGCTCCCCTTCCCTCGCTATATAGCCCATAATCGCCCCTGCAAAAGTGTCTCCTGCTCCCGTAGGATCAAAAACTTCCTCTAGCGGATAAGCAGGAAAGAAGAAAGTTTCGCCCTCTTGGGAGAAAAGCAAGGCACCATTTTCGCCTTTTTTGATGAGAAGATACCGGGGCCCTCTGCTCAGGATAGCTCTCGCACAGCGCCGCAAAGAATAGTCCCCCACCAACTGCCGAGCTTCCTCATCATTTATAGAAAGTACATCTACCTGAGCAAGTATCTCCTCTAACGCTTCACGAGCGTTTGTTATCCAGAAATTCATAGTATCTAAGAGAACCACTTTGGGGCGAGGGTTCATCTGCTCGTAAATACGCTTTTGCAAGCGTGGGTCTAAATTCCCCAGAATCAGAAAAGGAGCCTGCCGATAAGAAGGCGGAATGGTCTCAGGGAATTCCTCTAATACATTTAATTGTGTATCCAGAGTATCTCGCGTCTGCATATCCGCATGATAGCGTCCCGCCCAAAAAAAAGAAGGACGACTAAGATGACGCACCACACCTGAAAGATCAACCCCTCTTCTTTCCAGCTCTATCTGCATGGCTACTGGAAAATCCGTGCCTATAATAGATACTATACCAATAGGACGAGTAAAATAAGAGGCAGCTACACTGATATAAGTAGCCGCTCCTCCGATGATTCTCTCAGCTCGCCCAAATG
>JANXCJ010000153.1 GCA_025060275.1 Bacteroidia bacterium
CTCCCAATAGTCGTATTCCAAAGGGCTGAGCAGGCGGAGGGCGCTGAAATTCACAAGTTATTTCTCCGTTAGGGGTCATGGTGTAGAAGGTAGAGCCGCCCCATACTCGGAGCTTGCCTTCTTCATAGATGATTCCCTGTGGGGGGTCGGTAAGAAAGGCTTTTAGAGGTTTCCCTATTGGCGTAGGGGTGTTGCCTGGACCGCTCCACCGAAAGACTTGCCCTTCCCCATCTATCGCGTAGGCTTCAAAAATGCCTCCTTCCTCTCTGATGGCGAAAGGCAAGCTGAAAGGACGCTTCAGAGGTTTCTCCCACAAAACTTGGCCATCCTCACTGAGATATTGAAGACGCTGGGCTGTCTGTACTAAAAATCCCCCTGGTACACTTTGCGCATGAAGAAGTGCTCCATTGAGGGATATAGGTTTCCTGAAAAGGAATCTACCCTTTTCTACATCTAATACATCTACTTCTACCTTCCAGTTTTCGGGTGTAGGGCGTTCAGACTGTATGAATCGCTCCCGCTGAAAGAGACAGAAAATTCGTTTCTCATCTAACGGAATGTACCCTGCCAGTAAGCCGGGCGTTTCCAGTCTTTTGCCCCACGGGCTTGTGCCGTCTTCGTATCGGAGCAAGGCTGCATAAGGCGGGTAGAAGAGACTCGTGCCGGATGGAGGCTGAGGTGAACCGGGCTGCACATCATCTGTAAATACAAGCAGTCCCTGTGAAGTACTGAAGGCGTGAAGAATAGTATTTCGGGGAATATCTACGGGCTTTTGCCATACGGGTTCGCCATTTTCTTGCTTGGCGGCGAGTAGGCGACCTCGCCCGAAGGCTATTACTAACTCTCTCTCCTCATCTATGAAAACATAAGCATTCGTGATACTGCGTAGACTGAGCCCCTTGACAATCTCAGTGCGCCAGATTGTATTACCTGAACGGGCATCTATACAGTACAGGGCGCGATTAGTGAGGAAATATACTCTATCCCTTTGAGAAGCGAGATTGCTCTGGAGCTGCTCGGAGCCCGGCTTGTCCCCGGAGGGTCTGCGCCATAGGAGGCTTCCTGTTTTGAGGTCGTAGGCTGCCATTATAGAGGTTTGAAGGGTGAGAAACTTATTGGGGTCCTTAGGTCCCGTTCCAAAGAGTACAAGCGTACCTAGTTCTGGAATTATAGCTCTTCCGCTTATCCAATCCCACTGCTTTTTTTCGCGGTCAAGGTCAAATACAACCTTGCCTGTAGCTGTATTTAGTACCATGTAGGGGTGGAGTCGCCAGAAAGGGTAGAGGCGCTCTACGCTATCAGGGGGGATGCCCGGTGGGGGATTTATGAGTGTGCCTGCTTCCCAGATAGGATAAGGTGCTATGGCTCTCCAGCTCTGGATAGAATTTTTCTTACACTCAGTACATTGCCAGAGCTGCTTCCCCTCCGTAGCTGAGAGGGCGTATATTCCCTCCGTAGAACTTAGAACGAGGAGATTTCCATCTAGGAGCAGTTCTATCCTAGCATTTCGTGAGACAGGAGCTTCCCACAGAACGGCTTGCCCCCACATTAGCCCTATAACTAATCCCCATCCAGAAGAGAGCATCTATGCAAATATAGGTAACACGAGCAGAATGTGGAGAGTAGCGGACTCGAACCGCTGACCTTCGGCTTGCAAAGCCGACGCTCTACCATCTGAGCTAACTCCCCTCTTCAAGCCTTATTGTGAAAAGTGGGCCTGCGTGGAGTCGAACCACGGACCTCGACATTATCAGTGTCGCGCTCTAACCAACTGAGCTACAGGCCCAGCTTTCACAAAGTTAAGGAGTTTTTCTTATCAGAGGCTCTCTTCGTAACTTAGAAAGGAGGCAAGGCACTTTTTGGAAGGATTACTAAAATCCACTCCATCAGTGGGCAGCACAGAATTTCTCTCTATTCTTCTATACTTTCCTCCGCACTTTCGGCTGCAGAGGAGGGGAGAAAGAGCCAGGCAGGCTGCTCAGAGAGTTCAGAAACGGAGAGCTCTCGCATACCTTCTATGATTTCTTTAGGAGAAGTATGGAGAGCTATCACATCTGCTTGGTAAGAGTGAGCAGCTTGCATGAGAAGGTGTATGAGGTGCACACCTGACCAGACCACCCGGGTATAAGAAGAGGCACGAATCTGCTTCTGCAGGCGCTGGTGGAGCTTGTCCAACTGGGGATTAGGACGCAGAATGATAAGACCTGAAACTTCAATATTCCCCCTCTGGATAAGACGGCGCAAAAATTTCATTCCCTTGGCAGAGCGATATTCGAAGTCATAAGCTATGAGAATTCTTTTCCATGAAACTTTTGTCTCGGGAAAAGTAATGAGAGTAGGTATTCGGCTGTGCTGAATAAAGTGACGGGTATGAAAGCCTAATGTGCCTTCTTCCTTTTCCTTTCCCTGAGCCCCTATGGCTAAAAGAGTGTGTCTGCCAACTTTGAGATACCGCTCTAATCCTTCTATGGGAAAGTCTCGCTGGGCTACGATGCGGATGCTTCTTCGCTTTTGTGTGGGGACATGTTCTTGAACAAATGCTCTGATTTCCTTTTGGGTAGCTGATTCTGCTTCTCTTTCCATTTTCTCTATTATGTGTGAAGAGAGGAAAGGCAGCCCCCGAGGTAGTTGATAAGCATGGTAGAGCACGATACCTTCTCTGAGAATTTCCTGGAGGGGTAAAATCGCCTTCAAAGCAGCCGTAGAGGACGGACTAAAATCCAAAGCAGCCAAAAGCTTACCCATAATAGCAAAAGTATGCGCTTTGTTTATACCTTTGTAGGGTTTTATGGTAGAGCCTCATACCTCTGAAAGTTCAAAAGTAGAGTCCTCTCTTCCCTTGGAGCATCTGCGCAAAACCTTAGAAGAGTTGTCTGCGGAAGGACCTGAGGGGCTCAAACGAATGCTAAATGAGCGGCGCCCTCATCTCTCCGAGGTCACCTTGCTTACGGAGTATGTGGCACAACTACCTTATCAGCGTCCTCTTAATTTCCTGATTCAATCTTTCAAGCGTTATGTAAATCAAGCCTTACCAGACTGGAAGCAGCAATTAGACCAGTTAGACCCTACCCAACGCAAGCAAGAGTCAGAGAGACTGGAAAAACTCCAAAAGAGATTTGAAGATGCGGTAATGCGCTTTGAAGAAGCTCGCCAGTCCTATGAGAAGCAGTGCAAGGACAATGCCGAGCAGGCTCGTAAGCTACTTGCAGAGCTTAAGGATATTGTGGTGAATGAGCAGCTTGACGCTTTTCCCAGAGTACGCAAGATTGCACATGAATGGAAAAAACTTAGGCAGACTTTACTACCGCATGATCGTAAAGAGCTCTCTTTGCCCTTTCAGGACTTTCTCAAACAGTTTGAGGCTCTGTACGAAAGGTATCGCGATATTTTTGAGGGGGAGCGGCATGCATTAGTACAAAGAAGAAGCCAGATTTTAGAAGAAATAGAGCGCCTTTTCCCGCCAGAGGGTACACAGACTACTTTTGAATTCTGGCAGCACCAGCGGGATAAGTTAGCTCTGCTGCAGAGTGAATGGCATTCTCTGCCTCGTTTAGGTTCTCGTAAAGAGCGCGAGTTAGCTCAACGCTATAAAGAGCTGGTAACCCGTTTTCGTGAGCAATATAGTCTTTTCCGCTCCCAGGCTTATCAGCGTGTCCAGAGAGACCCTATTCTCCAAGAAGCTTATCGTCGTAAAAAGCAGATTATAGAGCTTTTGAGTCCTCTCGTAGAAAAGGATTTCAGCTCGGTGGAGGAATGGAAGCAGGCTAATAAGCAAGTAAAAGAATATATCAAGGAATGGCGCAAGCTTACTGAAAGGTCTATTATGCAAGATGATTCTCGTGAGGTCAGGCGCTTTTATGCGCCCCTGAATCAACAATTTGGGGAATTGCTGGATAAATTTAGTGAAAAGTCGGAGAGATTCAATAAAGAGTATCGTCTTCAACAGCTCAGAAAGTTAATAGAAAATGGCAAGAAGTTTATACAAGAAGTAAAAGGCCTTCTAAAGAGAGATCTGAGTGAGGCGGTCCGTCGGTATAGGGGGCAAGTGGCACTTTGGCGACGCCGTTCGCATCGTTTCCAAAAGGAGGCTGCTGTGATAGAGCTCAACCAGGAGATTG
>JANXCJ010000154.1 GCA_025060275.1 Bacteroidia bacterium
TGTGTCCTGTCTCGGGGCACAGCTATGCTGATTTTGAGGGTTTCGGAGAGGATGGTATATTTGTGAGATGACGCTCTCAGAGCTGAGAGAGATAGCGAAGCGATACGGAGTGCAGGTAGATGAGGGTTTATTGGAGTTCTTAGCAGAGGTGCTTTCTGGGCGGGTATCAGAGTACGATCGCCTGTGGAGCCGGATAGACGAGCGCCTGAAGCAGGAGCGAGAGTACCAGGAGCGCTACTTCACTCTGCTCAGGGACACGATGGAGAAGCGCTTTGAGCTGGTCTTCCAGCTTCTGAATGAGCAGCAGGCAGAGATGGAGAAGCGCTTCGCCGAGCAGAAGGCAGAAATGGATAGACGCTTCGCAGAGCTAAGACAGGACATACAAACCCACTTCGTACGCTGACTTGGATTACTACCATAGGCTTTACCATAGTGCCTCTTGTGGTAGCTCTCCTTAAACTCTGGTTTGAGAGGCTGCCTTGTAGGGTAAAGCTGCAGCATAGGCTAGAGAGATGGGGTTAACATAGAGTAATGTTGTTGTGAGATTTCTTCCTTTCACTACCCCTTCTGCTGATGATATACACAGCGAACTTGGCGGGTATGAGAGATTTCGGCAAGAGAGTAGCGAAAGTGCATGCTCTCGCCCCTAAAACACTGCTGGGAGCCCTTCGCTTAAGGATAGCAGATTTGTTTCTATCTTTGTTACGCTGGTAGAGGGGAAAAGGTTTAGTATCTCTCTTCTCCAAAAGGAGTAAGAGAGGTATAGGGAGGTTCAACTCCTGCCCCCCTCGCTATATGAGGCCGATGCATCCCATTATTAGCATAGCATGCTCTATGGGCAAAGAGATATGGAGTTTAGGAGGTAAGTTTCTAAGTACCTTACTGGGGCTTGTAGCCCTTCTTTGGGGGCAGCGCGCTTGGTACTTTTCCTCCTCGCAAGGTAATGACAACAACGACGGTCGCACCCCGCAAACAGCATTGCGTTCCCTGCAGAAGCTGCAAGAGCTGCTCTGGGGTGGGAGCATACGAGGCCAGCGGCTTCAGCGGGGGGATACTATCGCTTTTCTACGGGGAGATACCTTTCGTGTCATACGGGTAGAAAGAGGGGCCCTACAGTATGGACTCTATCTGAATAGCTCTGTATTCCGCCAAGCGGGGGCACCGATCGTAATCACAGCGTATGGTTCCTCTTCGGCTCCTTTACCTCTTTTCACGGGGACCTGGCGGCTGTCTGACTCAGCTCGAGCTATCATTTCTTCTGGCAACCTCATCAAAGTAGCCAAGCCGTTTGGAGGGCAAGATAGCTTAGTAGCCTTACGAGTATTTTGGCGAGGACGCCCTTTGAAGCCTGCCCGATTTCCTAATGACTCTATGCTTATCGTCCTTTCAAGCCATACTCGTAGTAATACTGATCCTGATACCCTCATTTGTACGGGTTTAGAGAGTGTCTCTTCTTCTTTTGTAGAGGGGGCTTGGGTATGGGCTTCAGGGCAGGCAGATTACAGTTGGGGTTGTAGTAAGGTGAAAGAGCTTAGGGGTAATCAGCTTCTCACTTTATCTTGGGGTTGGATATCTCCTTTGCGTGGGGCTCGCTTGTATCTGGAAGGCAAACCCACCTTTATTGACCAGCCTGGGGAATGGGCTTATGATGAGGCAGGAGATACCCTTTACCTTTTTCCACCCCAGTTTCCCTTCAATCCTGCCGAATACGAGGTCATGGTCACACGGGTTCGTTCTACTGACCGTGATGTCGCAGATTCTAAAGCACTCCTGCTTACAGTGAATTATGACACGCTGCCCCCTAACCCTGTGCAGGGTGTCCATATCCAAAACCTTCATTTCTTTGCTGTGGGGGAGGCTATCCGTACCGCAGGTGTAGCAGAAGTTACCATAAGCAGAAATCTCTTTACTCATTCCTATCTTCCCATTTGGAATTTCCTGGCAGACCGCCTTTATATCCGAGAGAATCAATTCTTTGATAATGAGATTGACTGTATCCGAGTTTATGGTCGGACAGAAGCTGGACGCCAAGGTAATCCCCGAGCCATGACCCGCCGAGTCTATATAGAGCATAATCTTATCAAGCGTACCGGCTTACACCCCCGCTGGAGCTGGCAAACATTTCGAGTTGACTCCGCTCGGTTCGTCCAAGAAGATTATAGTATCAGCATAGGCTATAACATAGATAGCGTCATCGTGAGGTACAATCGTATAGATAGTGTAAGCCAGGGCGGGATAGGGGGCAATTGTTTTTCGGATGCCCAAACTGACTGGAATTCCAGCTATGCGGGCACTATTCCATTCATAGTAGAGAAAAACTATATCACCAACTTCTGCATGGACTTCTCTGACTGTGGGGGTATAAAGTTCTCTTCCTTTATGAAGAATGGCATCGTTAGAGATAATATCCTCATAAAGGGAGCAAATAGGGATAAGTCTCATATAGCCATTCCCTCTCGGCCTTTTGCGATAGGTCTATATGCTGATGTAGAGCCGCAAGACTTGATATGGGTAGGAAACACAGTAATTGGAGCAAGTCTCTGCTGCCACAACTTCCATGGGGAAGATGATAGCCTACCAGGACCTATTCGGAATATCAGGGTGAGCCAAAACACCTTCTACAACTGTCAGCGTCTCGGTGTAGACGTAGTACCTGCCAAAGGCGGAGCAGAAAGGTGTGAGGTCACTGGAAATACTTTCTTCTTAGGGATGCATGGAGGCTGTGCGGTCAATTTCTATGATGCAGGTGGGAATAATCGCCGAGATACTTTTGAGGTAGTGAGAGATAATCAGTACGGACTCCCTACTTATGCTCCCCCATACTACTACCGAACTGAGAGTGACGGTTCTATAGCAACCTACGGCTTCCGAGCCCTGCGAGAGCGGACGCCTTATGAGCGTTCGCCGTTAAGTCGGTGGCTTGATTGGGTAAGGTATAAGGAATGGCAGAATGTGCAGGTGCAGCAAAGCTTTGTTTCCAATCCTCAGCTTGACCCTAGCCAGAGCCTGCCTATTTGGGCCTTTGGGCGGGCTCGGATGCAGCGAGTTACCAGTTCCCCTTTGGGGGGAGCGGCTTATTTGATTTGGTATCCAGACACTGCGCAAGCCGGCGTCTGGTCAGGGGTGGGGATGCGCTCAAGTGAGCCGCTTTACACAGCTATCTTGGATAGCGCCAAAGTATATCGCTGGAAGCTATGCTGGGCCGCCAATCGGTCCAGAGACTTTGAGGCAAGCACGAGCTGGGCAAAGTTCATTCATCCTAATACAGGAGATATCCTCTACACAATAGACCTTTTCGCTCTGCCTATCTTTCGTCCTTATGCCGCCGAAACCCTTTGGATTCGGTATCAGCCCCGCTTCAAGCAGTTTGATACCCGATTTGAAATAGGGTTAGAGCGAGGAGATTCGGTATGGATTAGCTATTGGGATGTTGAGGAAATAAATCCGAATTCTGTTCCTTCTCTTACTGAGATATATCCCATTTTTGTCAATCCATCGGATACTGTGGCGCGATTCCCGCTGCCTTCGGGATGGCTATATTTGGCGTTGGACAGCACCTTAGTGTGGGGGCAAGTGAGTGTGCAGCCGTGGAAAAGTCGGATTCTGGTGCGGGTGCGGTATGACTCTGCTCTGACTGGGGCAGAAGGCTTCGTGCCTGTGCGCAGTTGGGCCCTGGTCTATCCCAATCCAACGCCCGATGAAGTAAAAGTCCTTCTCCCAGAGTCGGCTAAGTACGCACTTCTAAATCTCTATGGGCAGGTGCTTGCAGAAGGTAGCTGGGATTTTGAAGGCAAACTTTCTTTGCAGTCACTGCCCAGTGGCGTATATCTCCTGCAGCTAAGCTACCAAGGAGGCTACGGCGAAGTCCTCCGACTAATTAGAGAGTAAGCCACTTTCGGGTATTTGTTGAACCTTACTATTTTCTCGCTTACCTATGTGATATCCCCTTTTTCTTGAAGGTGCTCGGCTAATAGCTCGCTTTCCTTGGGTGAGGCAGTATTATTA
>JANXCJ010000155.1 GCA_025060275.1 Bacteroidia bacterium
AGAGTTTGAAGATATGTTTCAGCTTTTCCCTCAGTGTAAGGGAGTAGGGACAATTCTTCCCCGCCAGTAAATCATATTCCCAACCTGAATCCTTTCTTCTAAAGCGGATAAGGGCTATCGTAACCCCATCCGCTGAGCTACCTGCCATCAGAGAAAGAATCCTATAACTGCCGCCCCAGCACTCGCGCATAAAAAGCTTTCAGTTGAGGTAGCAAAACCCTTCTATCATAATGTTTCTCCGCTAAGCGACGAGCCGCACGACTTAGAGACCTTCGTAGGTTTTCATCCACATACACAGTAGAAAGCAAGTCCATAAATCCATAAGCTGTGTCAGCTATAAGAAGGTGCTCTCCTGGCGTACATACAAGACTCTCAGCCGCTATGGAGGTGGCTACAATCGCTCTACCCATCGCAAAAGCCTCTATGAGTTTTATTCGGACACCACTGCCTGAGAAAAGGGGGACGATGAGGATTTCATGATCTCTCAGAAAAGCCTTTGCATCTGGAACCTGCCCTAAGATATGGGTATTAGCATCAGCATAGCGATAGAACCACCGAGGACAGTTCCTACCCGCAATAGAGAGCGTGGCAGTAGGATGGCGCCGTTTGAAGTGAGGCCATACCTCCTCTAAGAACCACACCAGCCCTTCTTGATTAGGAAGCCAGTCCAAGCCACCGATGAAACCTATCTTCGGAGGAGCCTCACAAGTCGCTTCCTCGTAAGGATATGACTCTATATCTATACCAAATGGAAATATCTCCATCAGCCCTTTATATCCCGCCCTGTGTGCCCATTCAGCTTCTTTTTCCGATATAGGCAATAAACCCATATAATCTAAAAGCGATTTAGCCTCATATCTTTGAATTCGCCTTGCTTGGAGGCACAGGTAAGCCTTAAAAGGTTGGTGTTGCTTTTGAGCATGCCTCTCCCAGATTTGCCACTCTATGTTATGCAGACGATACACGGCAGGTATTCCTAGCTTATCCAGATACTGTGTCAGGTAAGGGCTCTCCACCTGAATAAGATCAGGCTGAAACTCTCTAATGAGGGCTAACAGTGACTCCCTATAAGCCTTAGAGCGAAAACGCATCACATGATAAGGCTCCGTAGAAAAGAGATTTAGGAAAGCTCCCCACCAGGATGGACGCGTATTGACAGATACGGCTTTGAGCGGCACAGGTGTAGGATAAGAGGGATCATAAGGGTGCTTATAGGTGTCCATTACTAAGGCGCATGCTTCCCAACCGGCTGCCTTCCATAGCTCTAAGAAATAAGCATTCCCTATCGCCCCGCCATCATGAGGTGGATAAGGCGGCTTCGGAGAAAGCTGAACTAAGCGCACTACAAGAGAGTCTTAGAAGGATAATTCTCAGGAGGCACCTGAGAAGAGGGAGAGGAGGGTGAAGGGGTCTTATCTTCTTCTGTAAGGTCTATGCCCAAGGAAAGCAGAGAGGCTTTCATTTGTAGCAGATGCCACTCTGGCTGCTTGCTCAAGGAAATAGTACGCGCCAACTGTTTCCTGAAAGCTGCACGCGTCTCCAATTCTTTTTTGTAGAAAGCTTTCAAGGCTTCGTATTCCTCTGGGGTGTAGGGCATATACTACAAGAGAGGCTGTTTTCCTTGTTTTTCTTGTGGGGGTGCCTCTTCTGTAGGAGGAGCGGAGGAGGCATCCAGCCCCAGCTCAGCTTTGAGCCGAGCCAGAGAGTCCCTCGCTTGAATACGCTCCATTTCCTCATCTACTTTGAGGCGAGAAGTATCTATGCTTTCCAGGGCCAGCTCTAAGCGCGCCTCATATTGGGCAGATTTTTCTTGAAGTCGGCGCACCATCTCGTCATGAGTCTGATCTATTCCACCCACTTCAAACTGCTCAAAAGCATCCGCAATTTTTGCTTGCCATTTAGCTCTCTCATATTGCTGTAGGGCTGCACGAGCCTCCTGGATTTTACGCTCGCGCTCCCGCATAAATATCTTTTTGACCTCTATGGCTTTCTCGTAGGCTTTACGAGCGGCTTCTAGCTCTACTTGTACTTGGGCAATGCTATGCTTTAGCTTTTCTATACGGAGCGCATACTGCTCGGCAAGGTCCTCACGATTCTGATTAAGAGCTGCTTTGACCCGGGCGATTAGCTCATTGTACTCTTTCTGTTGTTTTTCCAGCTCCTTCTCCAGCAGCGTAACCGTAGCCTTGACAGAGGCAATATGCTCATTCATTTTAGGCACCTGCTCATTGAGCTCCCGAATATTCTGCTCCAGGATGAGCTTAGGGTCTTCTAAGGTTTCTACTGCCTTTCCGAACAGCGCGCGTATAGCCCGCTTAAACCTTTTCCACAGCGACATTATACGTCAAGAATGCAGTGATTTTATCAATATCTTCCACTGGACCTAAGAATAGAGGCGTGCGCTGATGGATTTTATGGGCAGGCACATCTAAGATAGGAACCCGCCCATTCGTAGCCTTTCCACCCGCCTGCTCTACAATCCATCCGATAGGATAGCCCTCATAAAGTAAACGCAGTTTTCCCTCAGGCTTTTTCACCGTACCTGGATACATGAATACCCCTCCCTTGAGCAGATTCCGATGAACATCCGCTACAAGGGAACCAACATAGCGAAGAGAGAGGGGGGAGGAGAGGGATTTATTCTGGTCATGCAGAGACCGCACATATTGTTGAAGGCCGCCCTCCCACTCATGAAGTTGATTGTCGTTGAAGGAGTAATACGAGCTTTTGGGAGGCATTTGCAGTTGCGGATAGACGAGGAGGAACTCGCCCGCTGCAGGCTCTAAGGCAAAACCATGTACCCCCTGTCCCGTAGTGTAGAGCAAAAGTGTACTTGTACCGTATAGCACATAACCCGCAGCTACCTGTGCGCGCCCCCCTTGAAGAAAGTCTTTTTCTTCACAGGAAATACCCTGAGGGGTAACCCGCTTATAAAGAGAAAAGATAGTCCCCACTGGCACACCTACATCTATATTAGAAGAGCCATCTAAGGGGTCCAAGAGAACCACGTACTTACCATATGGGTTAGTACAGATTATGTTTTCCTCCTCTTCAGAGGCTATACCTGCGACGTGAGGATTCTTAGAGAGGAGCTGAATAAAGAGAGAGTTAGCTAAATAGTCCAATTTCTGAACGTTTTCCCCCTGTATGTTTGTAAGACCCAGTTCTCCCAAAAGCCCTGCCAAAGAGGCCCTACGAAGGTAGAAGCTGACCAGCTTAGCTCCTAAACTTATATCTCTGAGAATTTTAGAGAAGGCACCCGTGGCACCCTCAAACTCCTGCTGCCTATCTACAATGAATTGCTCAAGAGTTACCATGCGGAGAGAGAGGGATTCGAACCCCCGAGCTTGCATCGCAAGCTACCTGATTTCAAGTCAGGCCCGTTCAACCACTCCGGCATCTCTCCACAGCAAAAATACGAACTCTTTTTCCAAAGTTATACCTTTGTGGAGGGGAGTTTCGTATTTCGTATGGATATTAGAAGCCTAGTCGTACTTCCATTCCTCCTAACTACTGCAATATGGGCTCAGGCTCAGTCTACTCCTGCGGGGCAAATCAGGGCTATTACTACAGCGGTGCCCTTTTTACTAATATGTCCGGATGCTCGTAGTGGCGGCTTAGCAGAAGCAGGCGTAGCCCTACCCCCTAGCATGTATAGTATGCACTGGAACGTAGGTGCGCCTGCCCTTATGCAAGAAAGGCTGGGAAGTTCCATTTCTTACACCCCTTGGCTGCGATCCCTAGGCATTTCAGATATAAATCACCTTTATTTCCCTATTGTATTCAATGTAAATGAAAAAGTTGGCGCAATAGGAGCCTCACTTACCTTCTTTAGCTTAGGAAAAATAGAGTTCACTGACAATGCAGGCATCAAGACAGGAGAGTATGAAGCTAATGAATTTTCCATCTCTACTGGATATAGCCACCTTATCACAGGAAACCTCTCAGCAGGCGTAGCTCTCAAATATA